>JAAYGZ010000383.1 GCA_012727515.1 Desulfovibrionales bacterium | reverse complement strand
CTATAGACCAGGATTCCCCGTAAAGGGGACAGCCATCCTTAGTGAAGCAATCTTGCTGGATGGGCTGTGTCCATGCGGCCAAGATTCATCCTGTTGAGTACAGGTCCACGGCACTAGAACTCAAGCAGTGCTTTGATCTTAGCCTTGATCTCAGCCACAGAGCGAGAATCAATCTTGTCAGAGAACTCAGCCTGCCTGGAGCGCCAGTCAAGGCTTTTGACCTGATCTGACAAAGCAACTCCAGTCACAACCCTGCTGGATACAGGAACCTCAAAAGGGTAACCTTTTACCTGGGTTGTCACAGGAACGCAGATCATAAGCCCGGTACGGCTATTGTATGCAGAAGGGCTTAAAACAATGGCAGGTCGCCTGCCAGCCTGTTCATGGCCACTTTGCGGAGTAAAACTCAGCCACACAATATCGCCTTTATCAGGAACATAGGACTTCACAGGAGTTCGCCTCCCTGTGGAATTCCAAAATCAACATCAGCATGCAGATTGTCCTCAGTGATGCCTGCAATCAAATCTTCAATTGTACATTCCGGCACTGCGGGTTCAATAATCACCCGCCCATTCTCAGCACGTACTTCCACAGTCTGATTAACAGATAACCTGGCAGCTTCCATCACCGCCATGGGCAAACGGACGGCCGGGCTGTTACCCCATTTCTTGAGGGTTTGAACGGTCATGGCTCACCTCCTTTGTTGATACAACTGTATAAACATATTAACGGAGAACGCAATGGCTGTTTTACCCGATTCTGGCCGGGCTGCTCTGGCTGCGTCTATTAATCAGCACTTCTTCAGATTCAGGAGTGGTGCATGATGTCAGGCAGCAACGATCCTGCCTGACATTATTTCTGTTCTGGAAAGACCGTGCCCAGGTTGGGCATGAGCAAGCGGGTGGCCACCTTGTCTGCCTCTTCAGCCAGGTCCATGAAGCGTTCCAGGTATTCCAGAATTTCTATTTTCCGATCCTCGGCAGAGTAGCCATAATCTTCTTCCAGCTGTCCAGAAGTCAGATAGGCGGCAAATTCATCTAAAAATTTTTCATTCAGCATTAAGCCCTCCTCAAAAAGCCCAGGCGTGCCTGGGCGTGTGGCTTATCGAGCGACAATTTCAGACCCGATGCCGCCCTGGGTAAACATTTCCAGCAAAATAACATTTTCTATCCGGCCATCTAAAATATGCGCCTTGGTCACGCCTCCGTCCACGGCCTCCAGGCAGCACTTGATTTTGGGAATCATGCCCCCTGTAATCACGCCCTGTTCCATGGCATGAACAGCCTGATGCAAGGTCATGGAGGACATGAGCTGCCCATCAGGGTCCAGCACTCCGGGCACGTCAGTCAGTAAAATAAGTTTTTTGGCCCCCACAGCCACGGCCACGGCACTGGCCACGGAATCAGCATTGATATTGTAGGTATTGCCTTCGCTATCCACGCCCACAGGCGCGATAACCGGCACAAATCCAGCCTGCTGCAACGAATCAATAAGCGTGGTGTCCACAGCCACCACCTCGCCCACCTTGCCCAGATCAATGATCTCTGGCGGGGCATCAGCACGTTCCACAGCCATTTCAAGTTTCTGCGCCCGGATCAGCACGCCGTCTTTGCCGGACAGGCCCACGGCCTTGCCACCCTGCACATTGATAAGATTGACAATTTCCTTGTTTACCTTGCCCACCAGAACCATTTCCACCACATCCATGGTTGCGTCATCTGTGACGCGCAGGCCCTGCCGAAATTCTGAGGTAATGCCCAGTTGCGTGAGCATGGTGCCAATTTGCGGGCCTCCGCCATGCACAATGACCGGATGCACGCCAATATAGCGCAAGAGCTGAATGTTTAAGGCAAAACTTCGGCGCAGGGCTTCATCCTTCATGGCATGGCCGCCATATTTGATGACAATGGTCTGGCCATAAAACTCACGCAAATAGGGCAGGGCTTCAATGAGCAGGGCTGCTTTGGCTGCTTCGTGGTTCATAACTATCTCCCGGAGCTAGAGAATATAACGGGTCAGATCGCGGTCTTCCTGCACATCGCGCAGGGCACTGACCACAAAGGCCTGATCAATGGTCACCGTGGCCGAGCCCATGTCCGGAGCCTCAAAAGACAGATCAGACACAATTTTTTCCATAATGGTGTACAGCCGCCGTGCCCCGATATTGTCTGTTTCCTCGTTAATCTTCTGAGCAAAACGGGCTATTTCCTGCAGAGCGTCTTCAGTAAAACTGATATGCACCCCTTCTGTGTCCAAAAGGGCCTTGTACTGCACAGTCAGGGCGTGACGCGGCTCTGTCAGAATACGGTAAAAATCATCCTTGGTCAGGGGCGCAAGTTCCACGCGCAGCGGAAAACGGCCTTGCAGCTCTGGCACCAGATCAGAGGGCTTGGACATATGAAAGGCCCCGGCAGCAATAAAAAGGATATGATCTGTGCGCACCATGCCATACTTAGTGTTGACTGTAGAACCTTCCACAATGGGCAACAGGTCGCGCTGCACGCCCTCGCGGGACACATCAGTCTTGCCAGAACCGCCACTGCCACAGATTTTGTCAATCTCGTCCAAAAAGACAATGCCCGATTCCTGCACCCGCTCTCTGGCTATTTCGTGGACTTTTTCCATATCAATAAGCCGCTCGCACTCAGATTCTATCAGAATCTCATAGGCATTTTTCACGCGCACTTTCTTGGTTTTTTTGCGCTTGGGAAAGACCTTGGAAAACATATCCTGCATTTGCAGTTCCATGCCCTCCATGCCCGGAATACTCATGACCTGCACATTGGCCCCGCTGGTGGAAACTTCCAGTTCAACCATGCGCTCATCCAGTTTGCCAGCCCGCCACAACTGCCGCAATTTTTCACGAGTTGAATCCGTGGCCGTGGGTTCAGGCCCGATGTATTCCACATTGGTACTTTCCAGGGGCTTGGTGGGCAGCAACACATCAAGTAATCGTTCTTCGGCCAGGGCTTCGGCCTTGATGCGCACAGCAGCTTCTTCTTCCTGGCGCACCAGATTGACCCCGATTTCCATGAGATCGCGCACAATAGACTCTACATCACGGCCCACATAGCCCACTTCGGTAAATTTGGTGGCTTCAACCTTAAGAAAGGGCGAACCAGCAAGCCGGGCCAAACGCCGGGCCACTTCTGTTTTACCCACACCAGTAGGCCCAATCATGAGAATATTCTTGGGCGCAATTTCTTCAGCCAGTTCCGGATCAAGCTGACGCCGACGCCAGCGATTACGCAGGGCAATGGCCACCATGCGCTTGGCCTGGTCCTGGCCCACAATATGTTTATCCAGTTCAGTGACAATTTCTCTGGGAGTCAGTGTATTCATCAGGCATTCCTGCTTACGGTTTCAACCACAATGTGGTCATTGGTATAGACACAGATTTCAGCAGCAATGGCCATGGCATGGCGTACAATTTCCTCGGCAGACAAATCCGCGTGACGATGCAGGGCCCTGGCCGCTGACAAGGCATAGGCCCCGCCTGAACCAATGGCTGTTATTCCATCATCAGGCTCAATAACATCGCCTGTGCCGCTTAAAATCAGAATAGTTTCCGCATCAGCCACTAAAAGCATGGCTTCCAGGCGGCGCAGATATTTGTCCGTGCGCCAGTCCTTGGCCAGTTCCACACTGGCCCGAACAAGATTGCCGCCAAATTCCTCAAGTTTGGCCTCAAATTTTTCAAACAGGGTAAAGGCATCTGCCGTGGACCCGGCAAATCCGCAGATAACCCGGTCTCGGTATAAACGGCGGATTTTCCGCGCCCCGTGTTTAATGGCAATGGCCTGGCCCAGCGTGACCTGCCCATCACCGGCAATGGCCACGCCCTGGTCATCCTTGACCGCGACAATTGTTGTTCCACGTAATTCCTGCATAGGTATAATCCTTTGCTGAGCTCTTCAGCGCGTAAAAAAGATCAAGACAACAAAGGATACAATCTGGACACTCTAGCCTGATTGTCAATATGCTTACCTCTGACATACACAGGCTGCGCGGGCTGATTGGCGCCTCATCCAGCCATTCTCCCCGTCGGGGCTGGTGCTGACAGCGCGTGTGTCATGTGCGCACAGGTATTTTAGACATAGCTAATTTCACTTGATACCTTTACTCGCACAGCAGTCTGCACATACCTGATCATATCAGCCCAAGCCTGAACCAGCAATCAAAAACTCTTTATTTTTCAACTCGTTTTTGCTGTATCCTCAAGATACTTCTCTGCCATCCTTAGAATACATCACTTTCTCCTGAAGCCTGGCTCATAGCCGGGTATTTATTAGCCACTACAAATTATGTCTGAATAATTTCAAGATAAAATCAGAGCGCAGATAAAAATATACATTTTTTATTGTAATTATTTCAGTAAAATATATTTTTGCTGATTAAAAATTTTTACAGTATTGACTAACAAACAATGGTTTTGTAGCTGCGCATTATTAGATTTATCAAACTTAATTTTCAGCAACTCAGGCCCGCAACACGCACGGCCACGCCACAGGCACCACAAAAAAATATGGCCACGAAAAGTCGGTACCTGGGGCAAAGAATGTAGAGAGGCACTGATTAAATCATCATTGCGAGTTTATGCCCTATGGGTAGAGCGTAGCGACGCGGCAATCTGTAACGTATTGCTAAATCAATAATTCTGGATTGCTTCCCGCTTCGATTCCTCGCGGTCGCAATGACGAATTTCGGTTTAATCAGCATATCCTTAGGACTGCGTTGTTTCAGACCCTGGGCAGGCATGCACTTCAACCATGACCTGTTCTATATCGTGTACGCCGTGGAGCAATTCTTTATAGTACTGCGGTGGTCTGAGCTGCGTATCTTCCACTGTCAGCCGGGCCACATGCCGACGCGGGCCAACATTCCAGATGGACAGATCGCGCACGTGCACTCCAT
>JAAYGZ010000382.1 GCA_012727515.1 Desulfovibrionales bacterium | reverse complement strand
TGTGTGCTACTGGCTTATTCTGCTTGCCGTGACCTGGCTGCTGACACGACCCCATTCCAGACGGGCCTTTGCCTTTCTGGGTGCTGGCATGGTCCTGCTCTGTAGCCCAGGTCTGTACCAGGCCTTTGTGCCTGGCCCGGTTGTGAGCCTGACAGTTCTGGATACCGGCATGAGCCAGGCCGTTATGCTGCGCACAGCCTCAGGACGCACAGTGCTGATTGATGGAGGAGGGTCGTGGAACCTGGACTATGACATTGGCCGGGCACTTGTAGGCCCAGCCCTGAGCTATGGTCATCCACCCCGGGTTGATGTGGTGCTTTTGTCGCACATAGACGCGGACCATGTACGGGGGCTGCATTATATTCTGAAAAAATTCAGCGTGGGCTGGTTTGGATGGACAGGCCTTGTGGACACAACTCAGGAGACAACCCGCCTTCTGGAGACCCTGGCCAGAACAAAGCCGCACATACGTAGTGTACGCGCAGGAGAACGTATTGATCTGGACACAGACCTGTACCTGGAAGCACTATATCCGCCCCCTCAGCTGACCGGAATTTCAGAAAACAACACCTCTTTGGTGCTGCGTCTGGTGTACAAGGAAAAAGGCCTGGCCATGCTCCCTGGCGATGCTGAACGCCCGGCCTTGTCCCGTATTGCGGCCCTGCCCCAGGATATCCAGGCGGAACTACTGGTGGCAGCACATCATGGTTCAGTTTCCAGCCTGGAGCCTTCTTTTCTGCAGCGTGTTGCCCCGCGCCAGGTTGTGGCCGCATGCAGCAAAGACAACAGATTCGGCTTTCCCCATCCCCGCGTGCGTGACTATGTTGCCACTCTTGGTGCCAACTTGTGGACCACTGGGGAACACGGGGCAGTGCGCTGCCAATGGGACGCGCATGGAGCCTTACGCATAACCACGGCACGCAGTGCGCACTGACACCTTACGCGCCCGGCAAAGACATTTCATTAAAACAGCGCAGCACCCGTTCAAGACTGACCTGTTCTTCCGGGCTAAGCTGTGCGCACAGCGCCTCTGTTAAGGCCAGATGGTGCTGGTGATGTTCAGCAAACATGCGCTGGCCAGCCTCAGTCAGGACCACAACCACTGAGCGACGATCCACCGGATGCGAACTGCGCTGGACAAGGCCCTGCTTTTCCAGGCGATCTATGCCAACCGTTAAAGTACCACTTGTTACTCCCATTTTACCGGCCACATCTGTCATGCGCATGGGGTCACGAGGGTCACTGTGATGCCCCAAAATTTCCAAAATATGCATCTGAGGCACGGTCAGCGCTGCATCCCGAACCTTTTCCTGCTCCCAGGCTGATATTTTTTCATAAAATTCAATAATAAGTGCAGTTAGAGATTCATAATCCGCCATACTGTTTCTCCTAAAACGGGCTAGGACTGCGTTGTTTCAGACCCTGGGCAGGCATACACTTCAACCATGACCTGTTCTATATCATGTACGCCGTGGAGCAATTCTTTATAGTACTGCGGTGGTCTGAGCTGCGTATCTTCCACTGTCAGCCGGGCCACATGCCGACGCGGGCCAACATTCCAGATGGACAGATCGCGCACGTGCACTCCAT
>JAAYGZ010000381.1 GCA_012727515.1 Desulfovibrionales bacterium | reverse complement strand
CCTACCAGGAGCAGCGCATTGCCCTGCGCTCTGAAGACTATCGAAACGCAGCTATCCAGGCAGCTGTGGAGCGAGCACGCTTTATTCCCCTGCTCTATGCAATTGCCGGGCTGGGATATGCTGTGCTCATTGGCGTTGGCGGCTGGATGACGCAGGCCGGGACAGGACCAAGCCTGGGCGAGTTCACAACTTTTGTGCTCATGGCCATGCGCCTGGTTTTGCCCTTGTTTGTCTTTGGCTCCCTGATCAACCAGATTCAGCAGGCTGAAGCCTCGGCCAGGCGCATTAATCAGATTTTTGACACCGTGCCTCAGGTGCAGGACAGGTCCGGAGCCATTTCTCTGGACACGCCTGTAGAGCGAATTGAAGTACAGCAGGTGGAATTTGCGTATCCAGAGCGGGAACGGGTTTTGTGCGGGGTGTCTCTTACCCTGGAACAGGGCAAGATGCTGGGAGTGGTGGGGCCTACTGGTGCAGGCAAAAGTTCGTTGGCCAAGCTCTTTTTGCGCTACTATGATCCAAAGCAGGGCGTGATCCGTATCAATGGGCATGACCTGTCCAGTCTGACTCTTGATTCCTGGCGCAGTCATATTGGCTATGTGTCGCAGGAAGCCTATCTTTTTTATGGGACAGTGGCAGAAAATATCCGCATTGGCTCCGCAGCTGATGACGCCCAGATTGAGAAGGCTGCGCGCATGGCCGGGGCTGAAGAATTTATCTCCACCTTGCCGCAGGGGTACGCAACTCTGGTCGGAGATCGAGGCGTAAAATTATCTGGCGGGCAGCGCCAACGCATTTCCCTGGCCAGGGCTTTGGTGCGTAACCCGCAACTGCTTATTCTTGATGAGGCCACGTCCAGCGTGGATACGCGCACCGAGGCGATTATTCAGAATAATTTACGCGCCTTGCGCCAGGATCGCATGACCCTGGCCATTGCGCACCGGCTGTCCACTGTGCGCACCTGTGATGAGATTATCGTACTTGTGGACGGGGTTGTGGTTGAGCGCGGGGTGCATGACGATCTGGTGCAGGCCCAGGGTGTGTACGCGGGTTTGTGGCAGGTGCAAAGCGGAGGCGAGGAGAGCGGCGCGTAAAAAAGGCTCCCGGGAGAGGGAGCCAGAAACTTATTCTTTAATGTGGCAGCTATTGCAGGTCAGGGGTGCATCACTGGGACCATTGCGTTTTAACTCGCGATGACAGCCCACACAACTTTTTGTTGTGTCCTTGGTGGTATGAAAGGCAGTGTAGGCAGAATTGACTTCACCACGAGTCTTGATGTTGTCGTGGCAGCCTTCTGTCATACAGCTTTCAATGGTGTAGGTGTCGGGCACGGTATGATGACAGTCAGCACAGGGAATCTGCAAGTGCGAGGCGTGGTTAAAGGTGACGTCTCCTTTTTTCGGGGTATAGCCCTCAAATCTGGACGCGCTCATGGTAACACTTTCCGGAATTTCAAAGCTGGCGGCCATGACAGCCCCACAACCCAATACAGCAGCGATCAATGCAAAAAATCCAATACGTTTCATCCTCTCCTCCTTAATTTTTTTTGTGTTGAGCCTGACCAGAGAGTGTATCCCCTTGGCCAGTTGTCCTGCCCTGCAAAGAAGTGGCCGCTACTGTTTTCAGGGCCGAAGAGCAAGACCTGAGTCGTGAGCCTGGCTTAAATCAGGGCTTCCTGAGGTGGTCACGGAATTTTTGGTCATTGTCGCGTCAGTGGCGCTTTTTTCACATACTTGATTTTTCCTCTGTGTTCGCCTTGCAGGTATTT
>JAAYGZ010000380.1 GCA_012727515.1 Desulfovibrionales bacterium | reverse complement strand
TGTCTTAAACGGCGTCATGGGCACTATCGCCAATATGCTGACTGAACATATTGACTACATGCCTCCTGATTATTTTGAAGATGAGATTGCCCATGTTTTGCCAACCAATGGTCAGAGTGACAGGGTTATTGTGTTTGTTCGCGTCAATTTTCTCATTGAAGCCCATCTCGTGGAGGGAGAGGTGCTGATTTTCTTCAATACTGCCACGCTGGAAGAGCTGCTTAAGAAAATTGATGCCAAGCTCGGGCGTGCATAACCATTGTCCCAAGGCCGCAAAGGAGCATTATGGATTTCGACAGAGATGTGCTCGAAGTCTTTACAGCAAGCTGCCTGGAGCAATTGGCTGATATTGAGCAGCAGATTCTGGGCCTGGAACAGGGAAGCCCTCATTTTTCGGCAACAGTGGATGCTATTTTCCGCTCAGCACATTCCATCAAGGCCGATGCTGCGGCCATGGGTTTTGAACATATTTCCCGGCTGGCTCATCTGGCCGAAGATGTCCTGCACGCTGTCCGCACTTTTCACCTCCGTATTTCTCCAGCCTTAATTGATGCCTTGCTTGCTGTTTTTGACTGTCTCAGGCGCATGGCTGAAGCGCCCCTGGTCACAGTTGATGCTGCGCCTTGTCTGATACGCATGAATCAGGCCCTGATGACAGGCCTGGCAGCAGCCATGCCCGGGCCAGAACAGGATGTTACGCCTGTTTCTTCAGGCGTTTCTTCAGACTGTGACGGGCCAGGAGCGCAGATTCAGCGTCCAGAACAAGGATTTCGTGCTGCGCAACTCTCCATTGCTGCGGTTAAACTGGATAGCCTGGTTGATCAGCTTGGCGAGTTGTCCGGGTTCCAGGCTCGCTTGAGAGTACTGGCCCAATCGCAGAGCACCATAACGGCATTATGTGAGGAATTGGAACGCCTGGTGGCTGATTTGCGCGATCAGGTTATGGGGCTGCGCATGGTGCCGCTGCGATCTGTGTTTGCCAAATTGCGCCGCGTGGTGCGTGACGTGGCTGGGCAAACAGGCAAGCAGATTGTGTTGACTGTGTCCGGTGAAGACACTGAGCTGGATAAATCGGTGATTGAGCACCTGCATGGCCCGCTTACCCATGTACTGCGTAATGCTGTGGATCACGGCATAGAAGTACCGGCCCAGCGCAGGCGTGCGGGTAAAGCGCCAGAAGGGCATGTTTCTGTCTCGGCCCTTCAGATCGGCGGAGAAGTTGAAATTCAGATCAATGACGATGGTCAGGGTATTGATGGCCAGGCCATGCGGCGGGCAGCAGAGGCAAAAGGGCTGGTCAGTCCTGGCCAGGCTCTTTCTGCGCAGGAAATTGTAAATCTGGCTTTTTTGCCCGGACTGTCCACATCGCAGACAGTGAGCGCCTATTCTGGACGTGGGGTTGGCATGGACGCGGCCCAGGAAGGTATTGCGGCCCTGCGTGGAGCTATCAGCCTTGATTCCACGCCAGGCCAGGGCACTTCTGTGCGCATTCGTGTTCCCTTGTCCCTGGCTATTCTGGATACCTTACAGATTGCAGTGGGTCAGGATGTTTTTTTCATACCAATTGAGCATCTGGTAGAATGCCTGGACCTGCGGCGTTCAACAACAGTGCTTCATGCCGGGCGTGGTATGATCACAGTGCGTGGCACTCCTTTGCCCGTGGTGTGTCTGGCATCATTTTTTGGACTGGAAGACACAGAAAAAGACCTGGCTTCAGTGGTGGTTGTGCGTGCTGGAGAGCTGCGCATGGGGCTCATTGTAAGTGCGCTTATGGGACATCGACAGATAATACTTAAGCAAATTAAGCAGATTACTGGCCATCTGGCAGTAATTTTAGGCGGAGCCATCACAGAAGATGGCAGCTTTGCCCTGGTGCTGGATACTCCTGCACTTTTGCGGTCGTGCTTAGGTTCCTAACAGTCTATTTGTGACGCGGTGAGATATGCTCGATTTTGAACAGGAATATGCAGTGCTGCACACCATGCCCCTGGGTGTGTGTATTTTTGATAAAGATTATGTGGTGCGATTCTGGAACCGCTGTTTAGAATCATGGACCAAGATCAGGGCTGCAGACATTATGGGTAAGCAGTTGGGCAATTTTTTTCCACATCTCATGCAATCCAAATTTATGGGCCGGATAGATGCGTTGGTTCAAGGTGGCCCTCCGGCTATATTTTCAGCTCGTTTGCACGGCAGTATCATTCCCGGCACCCTGCCCAATGGTGAAAGTCGTTTGCAGCATACTGTGGCTCGTATTCTGGAAAGAAATGGCGACAGTGGTCCATGTATTCTGATGACCATGCAGGATGTGACCGAGGCGCATATACGCTTGCGGGACTATGCACAGATGCACAAACTGGCACAGGAAGAGATTGCCATGCGCAAGGAAGTGGAAGCCAGTTTGCGAGAAAGTGAACAGCGTTATCGTATATTTTTTGAAAGCGGTGATGCTATTAAGCTGATTTTGCATCCGAAAACAGGAGCTATTATTGAGGCCAATGCAGTGGCAGAAACATTTTATGGCTATTCGGGGCAGCACTTACGCAATCTGACCATCTATGATCTGCTTGCAGATGCTCACGATGTTGCTGGATGTGAGTCAACAGCACAGGCCCTGATGCAAGGGGGGTATTTTTCTTTACGTCACTGCAATGCCAGTGGAGAGATGCGCCATGTGGATATGCGTACCTGCCAGATGCAGTACAATGGGGAAACGCTGGTTATTTCTTCTATTCAGGACATGACTGATTTGCGCCGTTTAGAGCAAATCAAGGCTGATGTGGAGAAAATTGTGCATCATGATCTGAAATCTCCACTGACCGGGCTTATCACTATCCCTGAGCTGCTTATGGAGGATGAAAACACCACGGCGGGTCAGCGCAAGCTCTTGATGCTCGTTGCTGCTTCTGGACGCAGAATGCTGAACCTGATCAACAGTTCTCTGGAGTTGTACAAAATTGAAAACGGCACCTATGTTTTTTATCCGGAAAGGTGTGATCCCAGACAGATAGTGGCGGATACTGTGGATGTTCTTATTGTAAGCATGGGCTTGGAGCCAACAGCAGTGCAAGTGCGTACACTTCCTGCTGATGCAGCCAATACAGAG
>JAAYGZ010000379.1 GCA_012727515.1 Desulfovibrionales bacterium | reverse complement strand
TTTTTACATACAAGTATTTGAAAAAGAACAAAATTATTCGATCTAAGATACGCAATTGGCAATCTTCCCTTACGCTATACGCCCTTCTTCCAGGCCGTGGCAGGCAACGAGTGAGCCATTTGTCTGTGTGCGCAGAGCCGGAATTTCCTGACGGCAGCGTTCATTGGTATGCGGGCAACGGGTATGAAACACGCATCCTGAAGGCAGATGGGTAGGCGTAGGCACTTCACCTTTAAGGCGGATATGTTCAAAGCCGCTCCGGCCCAGCCTGGGAATGGCCGAAAGCAACGCCCTGGAATAGGGGTGCAGTGGTTCCTGATACAGATTGTTCTTGCTGGCTAATTCACACAACGTGCCCAGATACATAACTGCAACGCGGGTACTGATGTGCTCCACCACAGAAAGATCATGGGTGATGAACAGATAGGTCAGGCCAAAGCGTTCCTGACAATCCATGATTAAATTGAGAATCTGCGCCTGAATCGACACATCCAGGGCTGAAATAGGCTCATCCGCAACAATAAATTCCGGGTCAACCATGAGTGCGCGGGCAATGCTGATACGCTGGCGCTGGCCACCGGAAAATTCATGGGGAAAACGTCCGGCCCAGGCCGGATCAACCCCTACCTGGTTCATGACTTCAGCTACTTTGTCCCGAACCTGCATGGTGTTTAATTCCGGAAAGTGAAAGCGCGTGGGCTCTTCTAAAATCTGGCGCACAGTCATGCGCGGATTGAGCGAGGCATACGGGTCCTGAAACACCATCTGCATTTTGCGCCGAAAAGGCAGCATATTGGTCTGGCTCAGATTATCAATGCGCGAGTCCTGAAAATAAATTTCTCCGCTTGTGGGCGGGTACAGGCCAAGCACTGTGCGCCCTAAGGTGGATTTGCCGCACCCGGATTCTCCGACCACAGAAAGAATTTCTCCCCGACAAATATCCAGACTCATGCCATTGATGGCCTTGACCGTGGTTGTGGTCAGGTAAGGCAGACCACCAGAAAATTTAATACGATCAAGAAACCCGCCAGAAATATCAAAATGCTTTACCACATGTTCAATGCGTACAAGAGATTCTGTTTGGACAGTCATAACGTACCTAAGAGCGAAAAAGGTGACAGGCCACCAGACACTGGGCCTGGGGCGTTGCACAAAGTGTCGGGGCTTCCTGGCGGCAGATATCCATGGCCTGTTCACAGCGGGGATGAAAAGCGCACCCGGCCGGGATACTGGTCAGGTTGGGCATCATGCCGGGAATCTGGTACAGGCGGCGCTGCTGCTCACTGCCCTGGGGCAGAGCCTTGATCAGCCCCTGCGTGTACGGGTGGTGCGGACTGGTAACAATGTGCGCTGTTGGGCCTTGCTCAACAATACGCCCGGCATACATAACCGCAATTTTTTCTGTGACCTGAGAGACCACGCCCAAATCATGGGTAATGAGAATAAGGCCCATCTGCTCATTTTTACACAGCTCAAGCAAGAGCGCCATGACTTCTGCCTGAATGGTCACATCCAGGGCCGTGGTGGGTTCGTCTGCAATAATAAGGCTTGGATTGGTCAGCAGAGAAATGGCAATGACCACGCGCTGACGCATTCCGCCGGAGAGTTCATGCGGGTATTGCCCCAGACGCTTGCCTGGCGAAGAAATATAGACCTTGGACAGCTTTTCCAGGGCAATTTCTCTGGCATGGGCTGCAGAAACCCTGGAGTGCGCCCGAATGGTTTCCACCATTTGGGTGCCGATAGTCAGGACCGGGTTCAAGGTCATCATGGGGTCCTGAAAAATCATGCTGATGCGATTGCCACGAATATCGCGCATCTGCTCCAAAGGATAGGCGCTGATCTCTTCGCCTTCAAAAAGCACCCGGCCCGAGGCAATAAAACCAGGTTTGCTGATCAGATTGATAATGGAGAATCCAGCCACGGACTTGCCAGCCCCGGACTCACCTACCAGGCCCATGCGTTCTCCTGGAGTCAGGGTGAAATTGATGCCATTTAAGGCCGTAAGATCACCAGCACGCAAACGAAATTTGACCACTAAATCCTGAACATCAAGAAGTATGCTCATGGCTACCCCTTATATAACTTGGGGTTAAGAACATCCTGGACCCAATCGCCCAGCAGGTTGATGACCAGAATCAAAAGCACCAGCAAAAATCCTGGAAACAACGTAATCCACCACGAGCCGCTGAAAATATAGTCAAATCCTGAATTGATGAGCGAACCAAGGGATGGTTTGGTAATGGGCATACCCAGGCCCAGAAAGGACAGAGCCGCCTCACTCATAATGGCATGAGCAACCTGGACCGTGGATAAAACCAGAATGGGCGAAAGCGTATTGGGCAGAATATGGCGCCACATAATGCGCTGCGAAGGCAGGCCAATGACTCGCGCTGCTTCAACATATTCTTTTTTCTTTTCCGCCAGCACTGAAGCGCGGACTGTACGGGCGTACTGGGGCCATTCTGCAATGCCAATGACCAGCACCAGAAAAGGAACAGCCAGACGCTCAAAGGCAGCCACGCCAAAAATAGCCTGAAAAATAGCAGAAAGAAAAATTGCCACCATGAGTGTGGAAAATGATAATTGGACATCTGCCAGGCGCATAAGAAAATTGTCAATTTTTCCGCCTTTGTATCCGGAAATCAGCCCCAATGCGATACCTATTATGGCTTGCAGGGCCGTGGCCCCAATGCCGATGAGCAGGGAAATACGCATTCCATACAGCATGGTGCTGAGCATATCGCGGCCCTGGGCATCTGTGCCAAGGACAAATTGTGGATCAGCATTGTCCTGCCAGACCGGGGGCAGTTCTGCGTCCATTATATTGATGGTTGTTGTGTCATAGGGATTATGCGGGGCAATAATGGGCGCCCCAAGGGCAGACAGGGCCAGGATAGCCAGCACAATAAAACTGCCCATGGCCACTGGATCATGCAGGAAACTATACAGGGCATAGGAATTGCGAAATTTTTTCCAGAGATACATTATTTCC
>JAAYGZ010000036.1 GCA_012727515.1 Desulfovibrionales bacterium | reverse complement strand
AGTGTATTATTAATAAATCAGCTATGTAAACAACACCATCGCTTGGCATCCGAATTGGTAAAAAATTATAGCCTTCTTGCTCAAATTGTGATCTGAACTCATCCATATAGCGATTACCAGAAAGTGTACCTGGCCAAGAGCAGATGATTGGTTTTGTTTTGTTACTTTTATGCTCCTTATGCAGCCATTCAGGCGGAACGTGTCAATCATATTTGAACCAGTCCCATGAAAGTTAAACTGCTTTTCCTATTACCCTGTTGAGGGTTGGGAAGTTCACTCCTTTCTCCACTGTGACCTGATCAGCACCTGCTGGGATGGGATTGATGCACACCTCAGCTGGCGGCATTTGAGCTATGGGACGGCCCTTTGTAAAACGTTCTGGGTGGAGTTTAAACATCCTGTCCAATGCAAACTGCCTTACCTTGATAATTTCAAGATATTCACCACTAAAGACCTGTTGGGGAGTAAAGCCTGCTAGGCTGCTATGGTGATGGTCATGATTATACCACTGTACATAATCCTCACACCAACGCATGGCATGGTCATAGCTAGTAAAACGGCGAGGATAGTCTGGTTGGTACTTCATAGTCTTAAACTGAGATTCACTCATGGCATTATCGTTACTAACTCGTGGACGACTATGGCTGGCTGTAATGGCCAACTCACCAAGTAGATCCAGATAACAGTGGGCTGTCATGGGGACACCGCGATCTTGGTGCAGTGTCAGGCTGTTGGGATCAATGCCATAGCGGTCATAGGCTTCAGCAATGAGCTGGCTAGACAAGGCACTGTTTTCTTTACGTGACAGCATCCAGACTACGATATAGCGGCTAAAGAGGTCCATAACCACATACAACGACAGGTATTCTCCACGCCTTACGGTTGCCAGCTTGGTAACGTCCCAGCTCCAAACCTCATGAGGTTTGGAGGCCATTAACCTTGGAATTGGCTGAGGATTGGGCAACCGTTGCTGACGCCGTTCACCATTAAGGTTTTCTTTACGAAGAAGGCGATGCATACTGCTAATAGAGCATAAATACGTCCCTTCTTGCAATAAGCTATGATACACTTGGGCTGGAGGCTGATCACAATACGCGTCACTGGTCAAAACCTGCATGATTTGGGCACACTCCTCTTTACTTAAAGCTCGTGGGTGATGGGTTTTATTAACCTTGCACCGATAAGGGCTAAGGGGGCCACAAAAGTTATATCGGACACGGGCGGCCCGAAGACTACTGCGGCTAATATCAAGCATACCACAGACCATGCGTTCTGATATCCCCCCTGTGGGCAGAGGTTCTTTCTCCATAAGCAAATTCATGATACGTTCTCTTCGCAGTCTTCGAGTAGATCCAAGACTTTTTTTTGGAGCAAAATACAGCTGTCCTTGATTTCTATCTGTCTTCGCAGCCGTTTGTTTTCTTTCTCCAATTGTTCAATGCGTTTTTGTTCAAAGGTCTTTTTGGGAGTAGGGCCTGGTGCTGATTTACCTAGACTCTCAACACCATTTTTAGCCAATTCTCGACGCCATTCAGAAAGTTGGCTTGAATAGAGCTTTTCACGGCGTAACAGTTCACCAAGCTTGCCATGTTTGCAGGCATCTGCCTGTCGTATGATGGACAGCTTATATTCAGCAGTAAAAATTCGGCGTGTCCTTTTTTCAAGAGCTGAATTTGGTTCCACCTTAGGTTCAACGAGAGTGATTGGCTTGGGCATTCTTTCCTCCTAGGCCGCCCCTATTTGCAAGTTATCTTAAAATCAACTGGTGCAGTCTTACATTGACACACAGGGAGAGCTTTCTGAACAAAAGATGTCTTATGGAGGATAAGATGAAGCGATCTCGATTTTCAGAAAGTCAAATTGTTCGAATTTTGAATGAAGCTGATGCTGGTCGTAAGGTTGTTGATATTTGCCGTGAGTACGGCATTAGCCAAGCTACCTACCACCGCTGGAAGTCCAAATACGGTGGGTGGGGCCACAGGATAGAAGTTCTGGACCTTTCCCTCGGCTGTGTTCCTGATGAAAAATTTACCCAAGGAAAACTCTACTTTTGGAAGATGTTAGCT
>JAAYGZ010000378.1 GCA_012727515.1 Desulfovibrionales bacterium | reverse complement strand
TGCTTGTTCATGTGGCCTATTCAGTGCTGGGCCTGGCCCTGATTATTGCTTCAAGCCCGGCAATTTTTGGTGTTATTCGCGTGGGCGGAGCGCTCTATCTGCTCTCCATTGCTGTGCGCAGCCTGCTGCGACCAGGGCCAAAACTGGATGTGTCGTGCGAACATGCAGAACAAACACAGGCAGCGCTGTCTGGTTCTGTTGTAAGCGGGTGGCGGGAAGGGTTTTACTGTAATCTGCTCAATCCCAAGGCAGCCCTCTTTTTTTTAAGTATCTTCTCACAATTCATGACCCCGGAAACCCCGGAGCTTGTGCGCTGGATTTACGGAGCCGAGGTGGTGGCCGCGCATATTGTATGGTTTGTACTGCTGGCGCTTTTTTTATCCACCACGGCTATTCGAGCCGCTTACACAGGCCTTGCGCGGTGGATTGATGCTGGCGTGGGGCTTGTGTTTGGTGGCGTGGGCTGCTCTATCCTTTTTCAGGAGGCGCGGAGATTACTGTGAACAGCAGGTATTTTCCAGGTGCACGGAGTTGGGGCCGATGATGGCCAGCGGGCTGGGAACAGTGCTGCGCTATGTACAGGCTGCTCCGTTTCCCCACCTGACTTCGCTGAAAATCTCCAGCCTGGCCGTGTTGACAGGGGTGGAGGCTCAGATTCTGCTGGCAGAAGCAGAGCGGTCTGGTGTTGTCTGGCTTGGCCTGACAGGATTGCTTATCTGGGGCGTGCTGCTCTGCCAGGCGGACGCATTTTCACGCTACCGGGAGTTTACTCGTTTGCGGGCTATATTGTGGCGATATGGATTTAAGCCCCGTGTGTTCCGGGTTTTGGCTGCATCGCGTTGTCAGCGGGACGCGGCCTTGCTGGCAGCCAGGGAAGCAGGCTGTCAGGCCCAGGCGCGGGGGCTGTTTTATCAGTGGGGCTATCGTTGGTATCATATTATGCCTGATACCATTATGGATAACCCACTTCATTTTTTCAGTCCGCGTTTTTTGCGCGGAACATTTATTCCTGGCAAGGCGGGTAAAAGGACCATGCTGCCGACCAGTGGAGCCTGCACGCTCCTGAGTGGAGATATTGACGAGGAGGATCTATGAACCCTGCTGATTTGATTCCTGTTGCAGACAGCATCCCCGTGCCCTGGGGATGGTTTGAAGTGCTGCTCCTGGCAACGTTTGCCTGCCACCTGCTGCTGATGAATGTGCTGCTTGGTGGCTCTGTTATGGCACTGCTTACCCGCAATCTGCCTTGTGCTCCGGGCAAGCAACTGGCCCATCGCCTGCCTGTTGTGCTGGCCCTGACAGTCAACCTTGGCGTGCCGCCTCTTTTATTTCTACAGGTGCTGTACGGACAGTTTTTGTATAGTGCTGCCGTGCTTTCTGCCGTGTATTGGATGACGCTGGTGGCCCTGGTTATGCTGGCCTATGCCCTGCTCTATGTGTTTGCCGGGCAGACAAAGCGCGGTCAGTCTGCCGGAGTGGGCCTGGTTTTATCTGTGGCCGTGTGCGCTCTTTTGGGCACCAGTTTTATCCTGACCAATGTCATGTCCCTGATGATCCATCCCCAGGCCTGGAGCGCGTATTTTACCCATCCGGCAGGCACAATTCTTAACCTTGCAGACCCCACTGTGCTGCCACGCTGGCTGCATTTTGTCATTTCAGCCCTGGCCGTGGGCGGGCTTTTCATGGCTTTGCTCAATACCCGCGAAGCCAAAAGCGGTGATGCCCAGGCCCAGGCTCGCCTGACACTTGGGCTTAAATGGTTTACCCATGCCACCCTGGCGCAGATTGCTGTGGGCACATGGTGGCTTATGGCCATGCCACGGGAAGTTCTGCTTCTTTTTATGGGTGGAAATATGCTGTATAGCGGAGTTTTTGTGGCAGGGCTGGTTCTGGCGGGACTGTGTCTTTTTTATGGATTTCAGAAACGAGTGATACATACAACAGTGGCTCTTGTTGCCACTGTGCTGGTCATGGTGGTTATGCGTGATCTTGTACGGATAGGTACGCTGCAACCCTATTTTCATCCGGCAGACATGGCTGTGACCGGACAATACGGGTCTTTGGTGTTGTTTCTGGTAAGTTTTATACTGGGTGCTGTGGCGGTCGTGTATATGTTCCGCCTGCATCGTCAGGCCGGAGGAGGGATATAAATCATGGAATATCCTGTTTGGCAGCTTTCTACACTGGCTGGAGGATTCTGGATTGCGCTTATTGCCACCACCCATGTGTATGTTTCGCATTTTGCCGTGGGTGGCGGAATGTTTCTTGTTTTGACCGAGGCCATGGCCCGGCGTGAAAATTCTGTACATCTTCTGGAATATGTACGCAAACATACACGCTTTTTTCTTTTGCTGACCATGGTTTTCGGCGGCATTTCCGGAGTTGGCATCTGGTTTATCATTTCTGTGCTGGCTCCAGGAGCCACATCCACGCTCATTCATCATTTTGTGTGGGGATGGGCTACAGAATGGGTCTTTTTTGCCGGTGAAATTGTCGCGCTGCTGATTTACTATTATTCTTTTGATCGCCTTTCACCCAAAGCGCACATGATCGTGGGCTGGTTTTATTTTCTTTTTGCCTGGCTCTCTCTGTTTATCATTAACGGTGTTATTGGCACTATGCTCACTCCTGGCCAATGGATTGAGACAGGCGAGTTCTGGGATGGTTTTTTTAACCCATCCTTCTGGCCTTCTCTGGTCTTTCGTTCATTTCTGTCGTTTATGATTGCCGGGTTGTTTGGTTTTCTGACAGCCATGCGCATTGCTGATGAGCAGACCAGAATCAAGACTGTGCGCGTATGCGCCTGGTGGGCACTTATTTCCTTGCCCCTGGTTCTGGCTTCAGGCGCCTGGTATCTGAAAATTCTGCCCGATGATGTCTATGCGTTTATTGTCCACAAATCACGCGAAATCACACCGTATTTTCAGTCCTTACCTTTTACGGCCGCAGCAGTCATGGCTGGATGTATTATTTTGGCCCTGCGCCTGCCGCTGAGATTGCAAAAAGTCCTGGCCCTGCTTGTTCTTGTCAGTGGGTTTGCCTTTATGGGCGCGTTTGAATTTGTGCGCGAGGCCGGGCGCAAGCCGTGGATTATTCCTGGGCATACCTGGGCTCAGGGAGTGCGTGCGGCAGATGTGACCGATGTGCAGGCACCTTTTCTGGCTCAGGCTAAATGGGCTGCTCACAAAGACACCGCAGATACCCTGGCTGCTGGCCGGGATCTTTTTGCCTTGCAATGCCTGTCCTGCCATAGCGTGGGCGGGCCCATGAACGATATCCGCAAGGTCACGGCCAGGGTTGGCACCATTGGTCTGGACGCATATCTGACCGGACAGGGACGGGTCTTTACCCATATGCCGCCATTTCTGGGCACTGCCCAGGAACGCAAGGCCCTGGCTGAATATATTACTGTGGTCATCAATTCCCGTGAGCCTGATACAGAATACACAGCAGAAATCACACCCCTGACAGAAGCGCCAGGATCTTTTGATGCTGATTCTGCCGAATATGTGCTTTTGGCCTGGAACACTCTGGGTATGAAATGTGTGTCTGATGCAGACCGCTTTTTTTCCTTGCTGCCTCCGGGCAATGCCTTTGGGGCAGTGCTTATCAGGCGTGGGGAACAGCCAGAGATGGTGGATGGGTCAGAGATGACCCTTGCCTATGCGGCCCCTGCTGATTTTCAAAACCCAGCCTCCCAGATGGAGTGGTGGAAATTTGCTCCGTCTTTGCTGGGTAAAGAACTGGCGCCCAATGTGTCTGCAACGGGTCTTGGCCCATCTGGTAC
>JAAYGZ010000377.1 GCA_012727515.1 Desulfovibrionales bacterium | reverse complement strand
TTGATCTTATTCTGGGGGAAACGCATTTTGACCTGGCTGAGGCCAGGGCTGTTGTTGTGGCCGCCCGGGAAGTCTGTGACCTGCCTGTGGCCATGAGCATGACTTTTGAAGACGGGGTCAGCCTGACTGGAACATCCCCTGCTGTTTTTGCCCAGACCATGACCAACATGGGCGTGGACCTGCTGGCCTCTAATTGCAGCGCAGGGCCGGAACAATTGCTGGAAGTGGCCAGGGCCATGCGTCAGGTCACAGATCTGCCCCTGCTTATTCAGCCCAATGCCGGGCTGCCTGAACTGATTCAGGGGACCACGGTTTTTCGTCTGGAGGCAGAGCCTTTTGGACGTACTGTGGCAGCCTTGCTGGATGAGGGCGTGCAGTGCCTGGGGGGATGCTGTGGAACCACACCCGCTCATATCCGGGTTCTGGCTGATATATGCGGGCAGCGCGTGTCTGAAAAATTCGTGCGCGCCAATCCTCCGTGCCTGGTAGTGACTTCGCGCAGCACTGCTGTGGAATTTGGCTTTGACCGCCCGTGCCGTATTATTGGCGAGCGCATCAATCCCACGGGCAAGGCCGAGCTTACCGCTGAATTACAGCGTGAAGAAATTTCCCGCGTGCTGACCTTTGCTGACGAACAGATCGCCCAGGGCGCGACCCTGCTGGATGTTAATGTTGGCGCGCCCATGGTGGATGAAATACGTATCCTGCCCAAGGCAGTGCTGGCCTTGTCCAGTGCCTGCCCTGCTCCCCTGTGCCTGGACACAAGCAATACAGACGCCATGCGCGCTGGTCTGGATGCCTATGCTGGTTCGGCATTGGTAAATTCCATCAGCGGAGAAGGCGACCGTCTGGATGTGCTTGGCCCTGTGTGCCGGGATTATGGCGCACCATTTATTCTTTTGCCCATTAAAGGGCGCAAACTGCCTGTGCGCGCAGCAGAACGTCTGAGCATTATTGAAGATATGCTGGTGCGGGCCGAGGCTCTGGGCATTCCGCGTTCGCTTATCCTGGTGGATGCTCTGGCCCTGACGGTTTCCTCCAAACCAGAGGCCGCTCTGGCCTGTCTGGAGGTGATCCGCTATTGCAAAGAGCACTGGAACCTGGGCACGACCATGGGTTTATCCAATATTTCTTTTGGCCTGCCAGCCAGGGAACTGATCAACGGCACATTTGCGGCCATGGCCATGAGCGCAGGGCTGACCTCGTGCATTGCCAATCCCAATGTGGCCCGCTTGCGCGAAAGTATGTACGCCGCAGAAGTCCTGCTGGGCCGGGACGCGCAGGCCACACAGTTTATCGCTGCCTATGCTGACTGGACACCTGGAACTCCTGCTGTGAGCGCTTCTGGTGCACAGGCAGAAGAGCATGGTTCACCCATTGCTGCTGCCATTATCAAAGGTCAGAAAGATCGCGTTGTGTCCTTGCTGGCCGAAAGGATAGCAGCTGGTGATAACCCCTTTGCCCTGGTCAATGAGGAAATGATCCCGGCCATCACCATTGTGGGCGACAAGTATGAGCGCAAGGAATATTTCTTGCCCCAGTTGCTGCGCTCTGCCGAAGCCATGCAGCAGGGTTTTGACTCAATCAAACATTTGCTGACCACAGAGGGCCAGGAGCCTAAAGCAACTATTGTTATGGCCACTGTTGAAGGCGATATTCATGATATAGGCAAAAACATTGTCTGCCTTATGCTGCGCAATTTCGGCTATACAGTGATTGATCTTGGCAAGGACGTGCCTGCACGCGATATTGTTGACGCTGCCCAGCATCACCAGGCCCAGATCATTGGTCTGTCTGCCCTGATGACCACAACCATGGTGCGCATGGAAGATACCCTGCACCTGGTGCGCGAGCGTGGTTTGGCCTGCAAAGTGATGATTGGCGGGGCCGTGGTTACCCATGCCTATGCCCAGCGTATTGGCGCTCACGGCTATGCTGCTGACGCAGTGGCTGCTGTGCGCATGGCAGAATCATTGTGTGCGGTACAGGCAGAAATAAACGGATAAGGAAAAACAATGGAACCATATACGCTGCGCAAAGCAACCATTGCAGACGTGAAATGTATTCATCGCCTGCTCATGGACTGTGCAAACAAGCGCCTGTTGCTGCCGCGATCCTATAATGAACTGTACTCCCATCTTCGTGATTTTATTGTGGCAGAAGATACTGCCACTGAAGAAGTTGTTGGGTGCTGCGCGTTAAGTATTACCTGGGAGGCTCTGGCCGAAGTGCGTTCGCTGGTAGTGACGGAACGGGCCCAGCACCAGGGCCTGGGGCGGAGGTTGGTGGAATTTTGTATCAGCGATGCACTGACCTTTGGTATTTACAAGGTTTTTGCCTTGACCTATCAAGTGGACTTTTTTCGGAAGCTGGGCTTTGAGGAAGTGAGCAAGGATATTCTGCCGCAAAAAGTATGGGCAGATTGTTTGAAATGCCCGCAATTTCCGGAATGTGACGAAATTGCAATGATGATTGAAGTATAGCCAGAGCAAAAGGCTGAGAGGAACGATGGAATTTATTAAACTTTTTGACAAGACTCAGATTGACGTCCGGGTAAAGGAGTTGGGCCAGGAGATTTCTGCCCTGTATGGCGATGAGCCTCTGGTCTGTGTGTGCGTGCTCAAGGGCGCGTATGCTTTTTTTACTGATCTGATGCGCAATCTGACCATTCATCCCATGATAGATTTTGTACGCTTATCAAGCTATACAGATAAGACTTCCAGGCAATCACGCATGGTTTTTTCCAAGGATATGGAAATTGATATTGCGGACAAGCATGTGCTGGTAGTGGAAGACGTGGTTGACACCGGGCACTCCATGCAGTTTCTTACCAAAGTGCTTGAAGCGCGTAGCCCACGCAGTATTCGCATTGCAACCATGGTTGACAAAGCAGAGCGTCGGGAAACAGATGTGCATGTGGATTTTGTCGGCTTTGCCTTGGATAAAGGATATATTGTTGGCTATGGGCTTGACTATGCCGAGCAATACCGCGAGCTTGACAGTATTTATTGCCTTAACTTCTGATCAATTACTGTTGATTACCCTGAGTGTACCGGGAAGGAATCGCCATGCTTGTACAGTGTCCAGAGTGCAACACCAAATACAATTTGAGTGCAGAACAGATAGGTCCGGGTGGGCGCAAGGTCCGTTGTACCCGCTGCAAGCACGTGTTTGTGGCTCCTGCTCCTCAGAGTGAACCTGAAGCTGATCTTGTTGCAGATCTTGTTGCAGAGCCTCAGAGTGCACCGGAGCCAGTCAAACCAGAACTGCCCCATGAACCAGAGCCGGCAGCAGACGCTGAAGCCTCTTTTGAGGATGAACTTGAAAGCTTGTTTCAGGAACAACTGACAGAGTCTGTGTCGCCGCGCCAACAGCAAACACAGCCAGAGCCTGTGCGATCTTCTGCTCGCTCAGAGGTGGATGAGGCCATGGTGGCGGATTTGCAAGGCGCGTTTCAGCAGCCACTTATTGAGCGCCCGACACAACACGATTTTGATGCTGAAGAAACAGAAGCAAAAGCTGAAAAGAGCAATTGGTTTTTAATCACTGTACTGATTTTATTGCTGCTTATTATTGGAATAGGCGGGGCAGTCTATTACCGGGCCCTATGGATGCCTGCGCCAAATGCCACAAGTGCAGAGGCTCCGCCAGCAGTGCCTGTCACAGTGCCTGAGAGCGCAGCCCAGATTGCTCTGGAAAATGTGCGCCAGTATTTTGTGCCCAATGAAAAAGAAGGACAGCTCTTTATTATTGAAGGCAAGGCAGTCAATCGTTTTGCCGAACCACGCGAGTTGATTCGCCTCAAAGCCTCTCTTTTTGACAAGCAGGGCCTGGCTGTCAGCGATCAGGAATTTGTGTGTGGCAACGTGGTCAGTCTGTACCAGCTCCAGGTAGCCTCGCGTAAAGATATTGAAGACGCCCTGACTGCCAAGGTTGGTATTTTAACCAATAATACCAATGTCCAGCCAGGAGCAGCCGTGCCATTTATGGCTGTCTTTTTTAATGCACCTGATACGGTTGAAGAATTTGGCCTGGAAGTTTTGCAGTCCTCATTGTCAGGAAAATAAAAATACAAATAGCTGAAATACACAGGCAGGGGCAACTCTGCCTTTTTTACGTCTCTATTGTGCGGATCAGGTAATATATTGTCTTACCCGAAATGAGATTACTCGCACGTGAAATCAAAAAATACATTCGTTCATACAGTGCATACAATGTGCTTGTGGTGTCAGGGCAAAAGTCAGTATCTTGTTGATACCTGCTGTAATGACCAGTGTGCGTTACATTCGTATCGAAGAGCAGAAGATGTCCCGGCGTATGTTTTGCACAAAGCCTTGCGGAAATTCTGTCTGGCCTGTGCTGGCAGTGTACAGGGAATCAAAAACTGTACGGCAGGCCAACCCATGGGCGGACAAATGGCCTGTCCATTTTATGGCTTGCGCCTGATGCCCCTCAAGGTAACTGCACAGCGGATTGGCGTTCTGCCAGGGCTTGGGTAGCCTGGCAGAGAAAAATAAGACGAGCTAGTGCTGGGTAGCAAATAAAAAACGGACCAGCGCACATATGCGATAGTCCGTTGAAGTCTATGGCGCGCAATGCAGGAATCGAACCTGCGGCCTTTAGCTCCGGAGGCTAACGCTCTATCCAACTGAGCTAATTGCGCATCGGAATTTTTTTATGATTCTCCTTAAATTTTGTCAAGATACGAAAAAGAGAGCGCCAGGGCGGATGTCCTTTATACTGCGGGAAGATTGCCGCAAATGGGTACAGGTCCGCGTTGCTTCGTTCTACCCATAGGGCATAAATTCGCAATAACCCCTTTGTCCCTGATTTTCTCACACCAGGAAACCACCTATGCTTATTTCCCTACCCAAGCCATCACGCTGGTCAGAGAGCCTGGCCCTGCATGTTTCCACCCTTGGTCCGTTCGGACGAATGCCCGTGGCGCCCGGCACCTGGGGTTCTGTGGCCGCTGTGCTGCTTGCTCCGGCCCTGTTTCTGCCCTGGTCCATGCCTGTGCGCCTGGCTGTGCTGGCTGTTCTCTTTCCTGTGGGCAGTTGGTGCGCCACCCGGGCCGAGCGTATCATTGGCCGGCCAGACCCAGGATGCGTGGTTATTGACGAACTCTGGGGACAATGGCTGACCATCCTGCCCCTGGCTGCTGGCCTGGCAGACTGGCCCTGGCTGGTGCTGGGCTGCATGTTGTTTCGGATTTTTGACATTGCCAAGCCCTGGCCTGTGCGGGCTGCGGAAAACTGGCTGCCCCGTGGCTGGGGCATTATGCTCGATGATGGCGTGGCAGGGCTGTATGCCCTGGGCTGTGTATTGTTGGGAAGGATGGTGGTTTGAAAAAGTAGGTCTTGGCTATATAAAGCAAAACGCCGGTCAAGCCGGCGTTTTGCTTTTAGCAGTAAACTTTACGGCAGAGTGCAGTTGGCTTGGTTGTTAGTAATTTGGTAGTCAATTTCAATATCAGACCATTTTCCTTTGCCACCATCATTACTAAGAGTGATGTTGCCTGATTTTTCTTCAATTCGAAATTCAACAGAAGCGGCTTCGGAGGAGTTAAACCAGTTTGCCT
>JAAYGZ010000376.1 GCA_012727515.1 Desulfovibrionales bacterium | reverse complement strand
CCGCCGATACACGCTCCGTCCAGATCATAAAGAGGATATACATTAGCCAGCACATGGCGCATACCGCCCTTGTGCCCGGTGATGGTTACCTCCAGATTATGAAGGACCGCAATTTTTTTGATTTCTCTTTACTTAATTTTTATATAAAAATACCGTGCGCATAACAAACATCAGCACAAGCATTTTCCTCGGTGAAGAGTTATAAAAACTATTTGACAGGTCCGCAAAAAATTCACTACGAGAAAACCGTTATGAAAAATTTTACCTCCAATCACAGCAGCCTGTACTTTTTTTGGTACTTTTATTTTAGCAGAGCCTGTGGTCTGGAGGGACTGCTTTAGCCATTTTGACAAAAGCACACTAACCCAAGGGCCGCAGGCACATGCCAGCGGCCCTTTTTTTGTTTTTGGCCGCTGGTGGTCCCGGCCACTACCAGGAGGACATCATGAACATCGGCAAAAGTATTCGTCTGGAACGAATTTTCAACCGCAACACAGGGCGCACCATTATCGTCCCTTTAGACCATGGCACCACGGTTGGCCCCATTTACGGTCTGACTGATTTGCGGGCCACAGTAAACAAGGTTGCCGAGGGCGGTGCCAATGCCGTGCTCATGCACAAGGGTCTGCCCCGTTGTTCCCATCGTGGTCATGGCCGGGATGTTGGGCTTATTATCCATCTGTCAGCCAGCACCACCTTGTCTCCTTTCCCCAATGCCAAAGTGCTGGTAGGCACTGTGGAAGATGGTATCAAGCTGGGAGCTGACGCCATCTCCGTGCATCTTAATTTGGGCGATGAGTCAGAGCCAGACATGCTTCGCGACTTGGGTCAGGTGGCATCCAGATGCAATGAATGGGGCATGCCTCTTTTGGCCATGGTCTATGCCCGTGGACCAAAAATCAAATCAGAATGGGATCCAGACACTGTGGCCCATTGTGCCCGTTTGGCTGAAGAGCTGGGTGCTGATGTCATCAAGGTGGTCTATACTGGTGATCCTGAAAGTTTTGCACGAGTCACGGAAGGCTGTTGTGTGCCCGTGGTCATTGCTGGTGGCCCACGCATGGATTCTCCGCGCGATATTTTACAAATGGCTCATGATTCCATTGCTGCTGGTGGAGCAGGCCTGTCCATGGGACGCAATATTTTTCAGGCTGAAAATCCCACCCGCCTGGTTCAGGCCCTCCACGCTGTGGTCCATATGGAATACACGGTAGATCAGGCCCTGGCTCTTCTGGAAGAACCACAAATTTAAGGTCAGACATGAAAACTATACTTTTTCGCGCCATACCTTTTCAAAAAAATGAAGTCACCTTGGCTCTGGAATCTGGAGTGGACGGCATCATTACTGACGCTGAACACCTGACTGCCATTAAAGAACTGAGCAAAACCCCGGTCTATCCTGCCCAGGATTTTACCTTTATCAGTCTGCATAAAAAATCAGACGAAGAAGAGGCTGTGCGCCTGCTGCATCAGGGCCAATCTGTGGTCCTTGCAGAAGGCTGGGAAATCATCCCTGTGGAAAATATCCTGGCTCAGTCCACTACCCTGGCCGTAGAAGTGAATAGTCTGGAACGGGCGCGGCTGGCCGCTGGTATTCTGGAACGTGGCGTATCTGAAGTCGTGATCACCCCTGAAGCTCTGCCTGAACTCAAGGCCATAATTTATGAACTTAAACTCAGCCAGGGCAATATGCAGTTGGAATCAGCCCAGGTAACCAAGGTCACTCCTGTGGGCCTGGGGCACCGGGTTTGTGTGGATACCATGAGCCGCCTGCAAACAGGTCAGGGGATGCTGGTCGGCAATTCCAGTGCCTTTACCTTTTTGGTCCACGCGGAAACCGAAGACAACCCCTATGTGGCGTCCCGGCCTTTTCGCATCAATGCCGGGGCTGTTCATGCCTATACCATCATGCCTGAGGACAAAACCAGCTATCTTGATGAACTTATGATCGGCTCGGAAGTCCTCATTGTCGGGGCTGATGGAAAAACCACCCTGGCCACGGTGGGGCGGTGCAAGGTGGAAGTCCGCCCCATGCTGCTCATTGAAGCACAAATCGGCGAAAAAACAGGGAGCATTTTTGTACAAAATGCCGAGACCATCCGTATGGTACGGGCTGATGGCACCCCTGTCAGCGTCGTGCAACTGGCTGTGGGGGACACAATTCTCTGCCGCACAGATCAGGCCGGACGCCATTTTGGAATGCGCATTACTGAAGACATCCAGGAATAGTCATGAGTGAACATCGCTTGCAGGAAATACGGGAACACATTGATCAGCTTGACGAAAGTATTGTGGGCCTTTTGAACAAACGTGCAGCCCTGTCGCGCGAGGTCGGAGAGCTCAAATCTCGCTCCCTGGATACGGTCTTTAAGCCATTTCGGGAAAAAGAGGTCTTAAATCGCCTGCATTCCCTTGGCCCTGGCATTCTTCCAGAAGATCATCTTCAGGCCATTTACCGGGAAATTCTTTCGTCATCGCGCCGCTTACAGCAGCCCCAAACCGTGGCCTATCTTGGTCCTGAAGGAACCTTTACCCATCAGGCAGCCCTGGAATATCTGGGACGGTCCATGAACTTTACCCCCTGCCCGACCCTGCACGATGTTTTTTTAACTGTTGCCTCACGCAAGGCCGACCTGGGCGTCATCCCTCTGGAAAACTCCCTCCAGGGCAGTGTGGGTCAAAGTCTGGATCTTTTTCTGCACTATCCCGTGTACATCCATGCGGAACTGTATAGCCGTATCAGTCATGCTCTGCTTTCCAGCAGTACGGAACTGGCACAGGTGCGCACTGTTTATTCCCACCCCCAGGCCCTGGCCCAATGTTCGGCCTGGCTGCGCACCAATCTGCCTCAAGCCATTGTGGTTCCTGTGGACAGTACGGCCACTGCTGCTGCCAGAGCAGAACATGAAGGACAAAATGCCGCTGCCATTGGGCACCCACAATTGATTGAACGCTACTCCTTGCGCCCTCTGGCCATGGATATTCAGGATCTGCCCGATAACTGGACCCGATTTCTGGTCATTGGCCCCACTCCAACCCAAAGCAGCAGCCGGGATAAAACCACCCTGTTATTTACCACCCCGGATAAACCTGGTGCCCTGGCAGCTATTTTGAACTTATTGGCCGATCAGGGACTGAACCTGACCAAGTTGGAATCGCGCCCCTTAAAGGGTGAAAAGTGGAAGTACGTGTTTTTCATGGACGT
>JAAYGZ010000375.1 GCA_012727515.1 Desulfovibrionales bacterium | reverse complement strand
TTATGGCACACCCGATGCCGATATACCAATGTGGTATAGGGGGCGGGTCTATCCCATCATTGCGAGGAGCGTAGCGACGCGGCAATCTGTAACTTATTGCTAAATCAATAATTCTGGATTGCTTCACTTCGTTCGCAATGACGAATTTCGGTTTAATCAGCATATCCTTAATATGCCAGAGTTTTAGTTGACGACCTGTCGTCATTTGTCTAATGGGAGTCTTCTTCAAAAGGAGAGGTGGCCGAGCTAGGCTGAAGGCGCTCGCCTGCTAAGCGAGTATAGGGGCTTAAACCTCTATCGAGGGTTCAAATCCCTCCCTCTCCGCCATTTCGTACCTAACCGCCTCAATTGAGGCGGTTTTTTTGTCGCCTTTTTCTGACAGGCAGAACAGAGGCATTCAGTGCTTGCCGTATGCCAAGGTATAGAGCAATCCATTGTTGTCTGTTATATTTGCCAAGAGGTCGTATCCTGGGTTGCGACTGCAAATTTTCTTCAGAGTTAGGATGCAGATAAATCCTTCCCATATCTTTGATTTTTTATTAGGAACTTCAAAATTTCAACAATTCCGTACCGAACACAACCCTGGATGCACTGTGTGCGTGCTTGCTGGAAGTATGTGCACACGAGCGATCAGGTTGCATTTTTTTAGTGGATACAATTGCTTACAAAATGATGGAGGCATGTATGAACAAAAGCGAGCTTATTCAGACAGTGGCAGAAAAAATTAAAATTTCTAATGACGAGGCCGCCAACATGGTGGATACATTTTTCGAGTCCATGCGTGAGGCAATGCTGCGCGGAGACAGAATTGAGATCCGTGGCTTTGGCAGCTTCAAGGTAAAAAGCTATGAGGGCTATACCGGGCGTAACCCCAAGACTGGCCAGTCCGTACAGGTCAAGCCCAAAAAAATGCCGTTTTTCAAAGCTGGAAAAGGTTTGCTCGACTATCTGAACAGTTAGTGTAGCCCCAACATTTTAGTCTGAGCGCAAGGAGAAGCTTCTGTGCGTCCACTGATGCAGCGAGTTGCCGCCGTGCACGATCTGTCGGGGTTTGGCGGTGGCTCGCTGACAGCCGTGATATCTATTCTCTCCGCAATGGGAATTCAGGTCTGCAGCCTGCCTACAGCCGTGCTTTCAACACACACTGGCGGGTTTGCAGATTTTCATTTTCGCGACCTGACTGACGACATGGCGCAAATTATTGCCCATTGGCAGCGCCTGGGCCTGAACTTTTCAGGAGTTTATTCAGGCTTTCTCGGTTCAGCGCAGCAGATTGCCTCTGTGTTGCACCTTTTTGACACCTGCACAAGCAGCACAACATTACGAGTTGTGGACCCTGTTTTAGGAGATGATGGCCAGCTCTACGCCACCATGACTCCAGATATGGTAACAGAAATGCGCACTCTGGTGGGCCAGGCCGATGTTATCACGCCTAATATCACAGAAGCGGCTCTGCTTCTGGGCCAACCTCTGACTCCACAGATGTCTCAAGATCAGATCAAAAACTGGGTAGTGAGCCTGGCAGACTTAGGACCTCGGCAAGTTATCATTACCAGTGTTCCGGAAGAAGATATGCGCGGCACAGCTGTGGTGGCCTTTGATCGGGAGACAGGGCAATTCTGGAAAGTCGGGTGTTCCTATATTCCTGCCCATTATCCAGGCACAGGCGATATTTTTGCCAGTGTTATCACCGGGGCCTTGCTGCAGGGGGATTCGCTTCCTTTGTCGTTAGATCGGGCTGTGCAGTTCGTTTCCTTGACCATCCGCGCTACCTTTGGCCATAATGTTCCGGAACGGGAAGGCGTGCTTCTGGAGCGGGTGCTGCCATGTCTGAACGCGCCTGTTTCCCTGAGTAGTTTTGAGTTGCTATGATACGTATGCATCCCTATCGGGCCGCCTTTATCAGCGACCTGGATGGAACATTATTGCGTGATCCCCAGGGTATCACTCCAGATGATCATGCAGCCCTTGTTCATCTTGGAACACAGCATGTGGTGCGGGTTATTGCCACGGGCAGGGCTGTTCACTCTGTGCAGAACTGTCTTGCTGCTGATTTTCCCATAGACTACGTGATTGCTTCAAGCGGAAATCAGATTGTGCACTGGCAAACCCAGGATGTTGTGCATTCAAGCAATCTTCCTGTTGCCCATGCCATGCGCATTCAGGATGTGCTTATGGATCTGGATCTGTGCTTTATGGCGCATCGGGATTTCCCGGACAATCATGCCTGTATCTACCAGTACGGCTCTTCTGTTCCTGAAGACTTCAGGCGCAGGCTTGGCTTATATGCCTCATCCAGTTGGCATGGCCTTATTGACCAGCACTGGGGCGCTGTTTCGCAATTTGTGGCCATTACTGAGCAGGTGCAGGCTGTGGAGCAGGTGCGCACGGCCCTCGCAGATGCAAGTGTGATTCGGGCCACCTCGCCCCTGGATGGGCGCACTGTGTGGATTGAAATTTTTGCTCCACAGGTCTGCAAGGCAAACGCTATTGTCCGCCTGACGCGGGGGCTGGGCTTTACAGACCAGCCTTTAGCTGCCATTGGTAATGACTTTAATGATATAGACATGCTTGATCTGGTACACTTTCCCTATATTGTGTCTGACGCTCTCATTACCGGGCAGCACTATGTGCAGACACCGGCCCGGCATACAAGCGCTGTGGCCTATGCTGCCAAACATTTTACCCAGGTAATTCAGGGGGACTGGCATGGTGCATGATGTTGTGCGTTCTCTTGCAGGCCTTACGGGCAAGATGTTTACAGAACTCCTGGAACATATGGGGCGCTGGGCTGTTTTTTCTGCTGTAAGTCTGGCTGGCATGGTACGTATGCATCGCCTGTTGCCCAAAATTGCCTATGATATTTACTTTATCGGCTTTAAGTCATTAAATATCATTGTGTTGGTAGCCTTTTTTACAGGCATGGTTCTTGGGCTCCAGGGCTATTATACGCTCATTAAATTCAGCGCTGAAGGTATGTTGGGGGTAGCAGTGGCTTTGTCCCTGGTGCGGGAATTAGGCCCTGTGCTCACTGCGATTATGCTTATTGGTCGGGCAGGCTCAAGCATCAGCGCAGAACTGGGTATTATGCGTATTTCTGAACAGATTGACGCCTTATCCACCATGAACATTGACCCAAAACAGTACCTGGTCACGCCCAAGCTGATTGCGGCCCTGATATGTTTTCCTCTGCTGACAGCAGTTTTTGACTGCGTGGGCATTGTGGGCGGGTATTTTTCCTCTGTTTTGCTCAGTTCTCGATCCGGAATTTTTTTCAGTAAAATCCAGTCAAGTCTGCTGCTTGCTGATATTAGCGGCGGATTTGTTAAATCTGTCGTGTTTGCCGTGCTGGTCATGACAATTTCCTGTTACTGCGGCTACTATACACACCTCAATCCTCGTAGTTCCGGAGCGCAAGGGGTCAGCAACTCCACGACATCAGCAGTGGTACAGTCGTGTGTGTATGTCCTGATTGCTGATTACGTTATTACCTCTTTTTTAATGTAGCCTATGATCACGCCAACTTTGATTCATATAGATAAATTATCCAAGTCCTTTCAGGGGCGCGTGATCTTAGACGAGATTTCTTTGGATATTCATCGCAATCAGATCACTGCGCTCATTGGTAAAAGTGGTGTGGGCAAAAGCGTGCTCATTAAGCACATTATTGGTCTTATTGAGCCAGATGCTGGTGATATTGTCTTTGACGGACAAAGTTATGCAACCATGAGCCGCAAAGACTTTGCTGCTATCAAGAGCAGATGCAGCTATATGTTTCAGAACAATGCCCTGTTTGACTCATTAACTGTGTACGAAAACATTGCCTTGCCATTGCGGGAACGTGCAGGGTTTTCCACAGCGGTTATTGCGGAAAAAGTAGCTCACCGCGTAGCTCAACTGGAGTTAGCCGAAGTGCAGCATCTGTATCCCAAACAAATTTCAGGAGGTATGCAAAAGCGGGTAGCCCTGGCACGAGCCTTGATTACTGAACCGGAAATTATTTTTTTTGATGAACCAACCACGGGCCTGGACCCTATTCGTAAAAATACCGTCTTTACCATGATTCACCGCTATCACCAGGAATTAAACTTCACAGCGCTGATCATTACCCACGATGTGCCTGATATTTTTTATATTGCCCATCAGGTACATATTTTAGATCAGGGTAAAATTATTTTTTCCGGTTCGCCCATAGAACTGGAGCGCTCAACAGATACTGACCTGCATCAGTACATTCATGGTCATGATCTTCTGGTGGATGAACTTACAGGCCTGCACAGCCGCACAGAATTTATGCGTGCCTATGCAGCGGCCCAGCACGATACAGTTGGCCTTGTTTCTATGCAAATCAAAGGATTGCGAGCCGTGGCAGATTATGATGGCCAGCTTACTGTTTTTGCCCTACGCCAGGCTTTGGGGCGCTTTGTGGGCAGTTTATCGGAATGCTCTGTGTTTCCTGCTGTATTTTCTCAGGAAATTTTTCTGTTGTTGCTCCCCCTGGCCACTGCGTCACAGTTGGAGCATGTGCGCACAGCACTGAAATCTTTTTTTGACCAGCCCCACGTGACGGCATTGCGAGAACGAAATAAAATTTCTATTGAACTGGGATGTGCGCTTGTGCCCCCACATACTGCTGCATGTGCGGCGCTGAAAGATACGCTGGCATCATGTGAGATTGTGTTATGAACATGAAAAATCTGTCTTTGTACCCGGCTGTGGGCCTGTTCGTATTGATCGGGCTGGTGTGTGTGGCCTATTTAACCGTCAACCTGGCCAATACGAGTTTATTTGATCAGAATCAGTATGCGTTGAATACAAAATTTTCCACGGCCAATGGCCTGCGTGTTGGAAGTTCGGTGGAAATTTCCGGTGTTCCTGTGGGCAAGGTTGCGGCCATTGAGCTTGATCAGCAGCTCTACCAGGCCGTGGTAACCCTGAATATAGAAAAGGGTGTTCAGGTTCCGGAAGACTCCACTGCTGCCATCAAGACCAGTGGTTTGATCGGAGATAAATATATCAATATCATTCCTGGCGGCAGCAGTCAGGCCTTGCAGCATGGCGAGTCTATTCTGGATACGCAGGCGGCACTGGATATTGAAGAAATGATTTCAAAATATATCTTTGGAAGTGTGAATAAATGAAGCGTATTCTTTTTTTTCTCTGTTTTTTTCTTTGTTCAGCTGGCGTTGCAGCTATTGAAACCCCGACACAGTTTATCCAGAACACAGTGGATTCAGTCATCTCCGTGCTTACGGATGAACGCTATGCTGCTCCAGAGGCCCAGGATGAAAAATACACGCAGCTTGCTCAGATTGTGGATGATTTTTTTGATGCACAAGAACTTTCCCGGCGTGCTTTAGGACAGTACTGGCGTTTGTTCACGCCTGATCAGCAAAATGAATTTCAAACGCTTTTTCTGGATCTTATCAAACAGGTTTATCTGAAAAAATCCATCACCTATAGCGGAGAAAAAGTGCTCTATAATCAAGAGATGCTCAAGTCTGACCTGCTGGCTGAAGTGGCCACCACCTTGATTGCTGATGCTACCAACACAAGCATTATTTATTATATGATTCGACCCACGCCATCCACGCCGTGGAAGGTCTATGATGTTTCTGTGGAAAACGTGAGCCTTATTAAAAATTATCGCTCCCAGTTCCAAAGTATTTTGCAGAATAATCCACCGGAAAAGTTACTGGCTATTTTACGGGAGAAAACAAATGAATAACCGCCTGCTTCTGCTGGGGGTGCTGATCTGTACTGTTTTATTGATGTCTGGCTGCGCGGGGAAAAAACATTCCAGCCCGTCTGAACCAGCCCTGAGCACAGATGTGCAGACAGAAACGTATGAAGAGGATGAGGGGGATAGCCAGCCTGACGCCCTTGAAGGGATGAACCGTAAGGTTTTTTCCTTGAATGATTTTTTTCTGACCTATGCTTTTACGCCGCTTAACACCGTGTATACGGGTTTTTTCTCACCAGATATGCGGAATGGTTTTTCTAATTTTTATACAAACCTGACCTTTCCCGCCCGTTTTGTGAATGCCTTGCTGCAAGGCAAATTTGTCAAAATGGGCCAGGAAACAGCTTCATTTGCCTTAAACACAGTCTTTGGCATGGGTGGTTTTTTTAAGGTCACGCGCAATATGGATGCCTTGCACGCCTCTCCGGAAGACTTTGGCCAGACCCTGGCCTTTTACGGACTGGGACATGGCTCATATTTTGTACTGCCTGTTGCTGGTCCGTCTTCCCTGCGCGATACCTGTGGTCTGCTCGTGGATGCACTGCTCCTGCATCCACTGGCCTGGCTTCAGGCAGGAGCGCCGTACCGTGTGCCCATGACTGTGCATGAGGCAGGGAATACAATTTCAGCCAGCTTGCCCACGTATAATGCCATCAAGGCTGATTCCTTTGACCATTATACCAGCTTGAAAGATATTTATTTCCAGCATCGCACCTCTCTTGAAGGCCAGTAATTATTGCATCTTGGCTGCACGTGGCAGCACCAGCAACACACACAAACTGCTGGCCACACCAACCATGCCGAGGGTCAACACCTTGTTGGCCCACGGCAGAGCAATAAACCACATGGCCACTGCCCCGCCCACAAAATAGGTAAACATAATCAACGAAGCCGCTGACCCAGCATCAGAGCGCACTTGTTCAAGTAAGAAATGATTGCTCGGAGGTCTTGACATGCCAAGGCTCATGGTCATGGCAGCCATGGGCCATGCTATGCTCCACGGCCCGCCTTGGGCAGACAGGCATAAGAGGATGGCGCTCATGCAAATACCAGCATACCCCAGACAGATAACCTGTAAGGCAGACATATGTTTGAGGAGTTTGCTGCACAGATAAAATCCACTCATGAGTGCTGCGGAATTAAAGGCAAAAAAATAACTGAACTCCTGTTCGCTCAAACCAAAATGCGTGATAAAAATAAACGATGAACCACCAATATAGCAAAAAAGTGGGGTCATGCCCAGGGCAATTAAAAAACACAGGCCAATAAAACGGGCATTAAGCATAAGGCGCCCATAACTATGGATAACATCACGCAGGGAGCGATCAGACCGGGCCACTGGTTCTGTGAGCTGGCGCACGCCCCAGATAGCAAGAGCACCCAGCATGGCCTGGGTATAAAAAATAGCTGGCCAGCTCATAACCTGCATGAGCAAACCGCCCAGCACCGGGGCCAGCATGGGGGCTAGTGAAATAATAATAGCCATTTTGGTCATGGCCTGTACGCGCTCTGCTCCATCAAAATAATCTTTGGTCATGGCCAGCGACAGGGTGGCAGCAGATGCCGCGCCCAGGCCCTGGGCCACACGGCCAATAATCAGCGCCGTAGCGCTGTTGGCCCAGGCGCATCCCAGGCAGGCCAGAATATAGAGCGAGATCCCGGCCAACAGCACGGGTTTACGGCCATAGCGGTCTGAGAGCGGTCCATAAACCAGCAGAGCCACACTGAAGCTGATAAAAAAGCCAACCAGGGTCAGGTTAATGGTTGCTGGCGTGCTATCCCACGACGCAACCAATAAGGGTAAGGCTGGCAGGTACATATC
>JAAYGZ010000035.1 GCA_012727515.1 Desulfovibrionales bacterium | reverse complement strand
GCAGATCAGGGCTGCCTGACGCAGGATTGTGGATTTACCAGCCATGTTCGGGCCGGTAATGATCAGTAACCGGCCCTGATCATCCACGGTCAGGTCATTAGGGATATAGGCGGCTCGGCCTTGTACGGCCTCAACCACAGGATGCCTGCCAGCGCGTATTGTTATATCCAGGCCATCATGCAGTTCTGGTCTGGTCCAGTCCCATTTGCGGGCTGCCTGGGCCAGGCCCACCGCCACATCCAGTTCTGCCAGAATCATAGCCATGGCCATAAAACGTTCCCGGTGCGAGGCCACTTCTTCACGCAGGGCCACAAACAGCTCGTATTCCCTGGCTTTGCGCTTGTCTGATGCGCTGAGCAGGTTTTCTTCCAGGTTTTTAAGCTCTTCGGTGATATAGCGCTCTGCATTGACCAGGGTCTGACGGCGGATAAAATGTGCCGGAGGCTCTGCCTGCTGCGCTTTGGAGAGTTCAAAATAATAGCCAAAGACTTTTGTGTAGCCCAGCTTGAGTCTGGGCAGGTCAGAGGCGGCGCGTTCCTGCTCCAGCATGGAGCGCAGAGCTGCTTCGCCATTGTCCGTTAATTCAATAAGTCCATCCAGCACAGGGTCATAGCCCAGGCGAAACAAGCCCCCGTCAGTAATAACCGGAGGCAAAGAATCAGCCAGGGCCTGGGAGAGCAGGGTGTGTACGTCCACGGCATTATCCCAGGTGGCCAGCATAGTGCGTAAACGGGCCGGAGCCTGATCAGCCTGGGCAAGAGCGTCCTGAAGAGCGGGCAGAACTGTCAGGGTTGCGATAAGAGCTGAAAAATCTCTGGGTGTACACCGGTTTACAGCTATGCGGGTGCACAGGCGTTCCAGGTCATAGACCTGCTTGAGGTGCTGGCGCAGGGACTCGCGCAGTGCATCCTGGGCATGAAAAAAAGCCACCATGTCCTGGCAGGAAGCAATAGAAGCCAGGTCTTTGTAGGGCTGGCGCAGTCTGGATTCTAATAAACGGCCCCCCATGGGCGTTTGGGTCTGATCAAGCACCTGCCACAATGTGCCCCGACCTTTGCGGCCATCCATGGTGCGAAACAGCTCCAGATTGCGTTCGGTAATTTCATCCAGCAGCAGGGTGGCTGAAAGATTGAGCGGGGAAAAAGGCCGCAGGTGATGGGTTTCCTGTTTTTGTGTGAGCTCCAGATAGGTGAGCAGGGCTCCGCAACAGCGTACCAGGGCTGGCTTATCATCCAGATCAAGGGTGGTTAACGAAGCAACCCCCTGGGCACTGAGTATTTTTGCTACTGCACCAGGGCCATCAAAATAGGATTTTTGTGGATAGCGGGAGATACGCGGCTTCCAGTCATCCAGGCTTACGGGCAGGGCCTGAGCTTCTGTCAGCAGGACTTCACGCGGATTCATTTTGACAAGCCATTGCCAAAGAGTAGCCTCTGTCTTGCTTTGCAGGCCGCTCCAGGTTCCGGTGGAATAATCCACCCAGGCCAGGCCACCACCCAGATCCGGGTCCCAGAACAGAGCCGCCAGAAAATTATGCTCTTTGGCGTCAAGGTTTATGTCCTCCAGCACTGTGCCGGGCGTAAAGACCCTGGTTACTTCACGGCGCACCAGGCCCTTGGCCTGGCGGGGATCTTCGACCTGATCGCAGAGGGCAATTTTATAGCCCTTGTCCAGGAGCTGGCGCAGGTATTCATTGATGGCATGGTGGGGCATTCCGCACATGGGCACCGGGTTTTCCGCATTGGGATTGCGGCTGGTCAGGGCAATTTGCAGCTCGCGGGCTGCAATTTCAGCATCCTCGCAAAAAAGTTCAAAAAAATCACCCATGCGAAAAAAGAGCAGGGCATCAGGGTATTCGTTTTTGACCCGCATATACTGTTCCATCATGGGGGTCAGTTTTGGTGCGCTCATGGGGTTGACTCACTCATGGCGCGGACCATTTCTGCATACCACGGACCAGCCATGCCAATGCCCTGCTGGATGCGTATGGCCGGACTATAACCAAGCATGGTGGTGATTTTTGTAATATCAGCCAGGGAATGGCGGACATCGCCAGGGCGAAAATCGCGGTATAAGGGTTGGGCCTGGGCACAGTGCGGAGCATGTCGGGCTGCTTCTGCGCGAATAAGAAAAAACAGCTCTGTTAAACTGGTGCGCTCTCCGCAGGCCACGTTAAAAACCTGCCCAGGCACCTCAGGATGCGTGCTCAGCGCGGCCAGGATATTAGCCTGCACACAATTATCAATAAAACAAAAATCCCGGCTTGTGCTGCCGTCTCCATTGATCCAGACCTCTTCCTTGCGCATAAGTCCGGCAAACCAGGTCGGGATAACAGCAGCATAGGCTCCCTGTGGGTCCTGGCGTTTGCCAAAGATATTAAAATAGCGCAGCCCAACACAGTCCAGCCCATAGGCGCGGCCAAAAACAGAGGCATAGAGTTCATTGACATATTTGGTCACGGCATAGGGAGAAAGCGGCTGGCCAATGATATTCTCAACTTTGGGCAGGCCAGGATGATCTCCGTAGGTAGAGCTTGACGCTGCATAGACAAAACGCCGCACCCCAGCTTCTTTTGCCGCCACCAGCATGTTCAAAAATCCAGTCACATTGTTGGCGTTGGTCAGCGCAGGGTCTATGATGGACCTGGGCACAGAGCCCAGGGCTGCCTGATGCAAGACAATATCTGCCTTGGCACAGGCTTTGACGCAGGTTGTGCTATCCCGGATATCTCCTTCAAGAAAATAAAAGCGCTCCCATTGGGCCGGGGACACTGCTGCGCGTACTTCATCAAGGTTATGTTGATAGCCTGTGGAAAAATTATCCAGGCCAGTGACCTGCTGATCAAGGCGCAACAGGGCTTCCAAAAGATTAGAGCCAATAAAACCAGCCACACCAGTAATGAGCCAGTGTAGTGGAGCAGGGGGGAGGTGAGGTTGAAGCATGTGGAACATGGAAAAATGGGCAAGAATGTGAAATAAAATTGCGCCCTGAAGCCTGTGGCCGCAGGACGCACGTTCCAAACAAGCTGCAGGGAAATCAGTTTTGTGCGTTATCTACAGATTCAGGTGCAGCGTATGTTTCTTCAAAAGATTTGGGCCGCTGGGCAGACAGTTCCTGTTCCAGGGTATGTATTTCTTTTTTATACTGTTTACACTGCTTGGAAAGGCGAATGCGCTCCAGAAAAAAATACAGGGTGCACATGAGTGAACCAAGCACAAAGGAAAGTAAAATAAGCAGGTAAAAGGGCACGGCTTCTGTCTGATATAGCCAGCCAAAAACTTTTAGCTCCAGCGCCAGGTCCTGAGTTAAGGTGGCGTTGTTTTGAATGAAAAAAAGCATGGAGAAAAAGAAGAGGGCAACTAAGCCTAGCACTTTGAGATAACGCATCCGGATCACCTCTACCGTTGAAGATTAGTAAAAAAAGGCAGTAAACGTTCGTATGTTGCACGAAGATGCTCTGGCAAGACGCTGGTTTCAGACATAACGGCCATAAATGAATGATCTCCATTCCATCGAGGCACGAGATGCACATGCAGGTGCTCCCGGATGCCTGCGCCAGCAGCTTCGCCAATGTTAATTCCAATATTTATCCCATGTGGATTGAAAGCCTGCTCTAAGATAAAAGCAGATTTTTGTACATAGTCCATGACCTCATGACATTCGTCCGCAGTCAGGGCCGTGATGTGTGAGACATGGCGGTACGGCGTGACCATGATATGCCCGCTACTGTAGGGGTAAATATTCATAATCACAAAACAATGCCGGGCACGGTGCAGAACAAAGCGCTCTGCGTCCTGGTCAGGGCTTTCCGGCAGACAAAATACACATGAATCTGGCTTGGGGCCAAGAATATATTCAATGCGCCAGGGAGCGTGCAGTGTTTTCATGATATCTGCCTATAAAATCTGGCTGAGAAATTTCTGGGTACGCGGGTGCTCAGGATGATTAAAAAAATGATCCGGCGTTCCTTGCTCCACAATCTGTCCGTAATCCATGAAAATAATGCGGTCCGCCACTTCGCGGGCAAAGCCCATTTCATGGGTCACCACAACCATGGTCATGCCTTCGCGGGCCAGAGTGACCATAACATCAAGCACTTCTCCGATCATTTCCGGATCCAGGGCTGATGTTGGCTCGTCAAAAAGCATGATTTTTGGATTCATGGCCAGGGCGCGGGCAATGGCCACACGTTGTTGTTGTCCGCCAGAAAGCATGGATGGATAAACCCCGGCCTTGTCTCTGATGCCAACCTTGTCCAGAAGATTAAGGGCAAGTTTTTTGGCTTCCAGTTTGGGTACTTTTTTGAGCTTCATAGGGGCCATGATCAGGTTGCCCAGGACTGTTTTGTGCGGAAACAGATTAAAGCTCTGAAATACCATGCCCAGTTCCTGGCGAATAATATTGATATCATTGCCAGGAGCGTAAATATCCTGACCATTGACCACAATGGAGCCGCTATCAATGGTTTCCAAGCGGTTAATGGAGCGCAGTAATGTGGATTTGCCTGACCCGCTGGGGCCAATAATAACCACTTTTTCTCCGGCATTAATAGTCAGGGTAATGTCATTGAGGGCCTGGAGCTGGCCATAAAATTTATAGACATTGGAAATTTCAATGATGGGCCTAGTCCCGTTCATAATAGCTTAACCTCTGCTCCATTTTGCTGACAGCCTTGGATAAAAATAAGGTGATGACCAGATACACCAGGGCAACCATGGTATAGGCTTCAAAATACAAAAAGGACTCGCTGGCAAATTCACGTCCCCGGCGCAGTAAATCAGAAACTGCCAGGATAGAAACCAGGGAACTATCTTTCAGCAGGGCAATGAACTCATTGCCCACAGGCGGCAGGATAGTGCGCCAGGCCTGGGGCAGGATGACCAGTATCATGGTCTGGGCACGGCTGAAGCCCAGTGACCTGGCAGCTTCGGTCTGCCCTTTGTCAATAGACTGGATGCCAGCGCGAAAAACTTCGCCCATATAGGCCCCGTAACAAATGCCCATGGCAACTACGGCAGCGGCCAGGGGAGGAAGATTCTGAAAAAGTGAAATGCGGCCCAAAGCGTAGTAAATATAAAAAAGCTGCACCAGCAGGGGAATGCCACGAATGACCTCGACATAGGTCGAGGCAATAAGATTAAAAACGCGATTGCGGGACAGGCGGCCCAGACCAGTTATGAGTCCTAAAACCAAAGAGAGCAGGATAGAGAAAATTGTAACCTGAAAGGTGACCAGTACTCCATCGGGCAGAAAGGTCAGGATGCGCCAATAGGGGTCAGGCTCAACAACACAGAGGTAAGTAATAAAAAAAATGGCGCCAATGAGCGTAATCCACCAGGCTGTGAACAGGCCTGAGTCTTTTTTACACGGAATAGCTGCGCCATCGCCAATATCAATTTTGACTATTTTGTTTGCGGCGTTTTGAGTCATGGAAGGCCTTTTACACACTAAAAAATAAAGACCGGAGCTGTTGTACTCCGGTCATGTTATGTAGGGGATGGTTATCTGGTCGCAAACCATTTGGCGTAAATAGCCTCATATTCTCCGCTGGCCTTGATCTTACGCAGACCATCATTGATGAGTTCACGAATTTCATTATTGCCTTTTTTAACGGCAATGCCCAGGTATTCCGGGCTGTCCGGAGTAATAAAATGAACCAGGGCTAATTTTTGTGCATACTGCTCATTCTGCAAGGCATAGTCAGAAGCAACCGCATCGTCAGCAATAACTGCATCTACACGACCATTGTAGAGATCTTCAAAGGCCAGACCAATTTCATCGTAGGATTTGGCATTGACGCCTTTAATTTTTTTGGCAGCAAAATATCCGGTGGTTCCAAGCTGGGACGCTACTGTTTTGCCTGTCAGGTCATCAAGAGAGGTAAAGGCAAACTCCTTGGACACAACAACGCCTTGTTTGACGTCAAAATACGGCTCTGTAAAATCCATGCCATTTTTACGTTCTTCAGTAATGGAAACAGATGAGCAGATGGCATCGTATTTTCCAGCAGCCAGGCCAGCAAAAATACCATCCCAGGCTGTATTTTTCAGAATCGGAGTAAACCCAGCCGCCTTGCCAATGGCCATAACTACCTCCGGACCAAAGCCAACAATGTTTTTATTGGCGTCCACCATTTCCATGGGTGGGTAGGTGGCGTCCACGGCAAAAACAACGTCTTTAGCCAGGGCCGAACTGCTCAGAAAACACAGGGCAAGTACGGTGAGCATCAATTTTTTGTACATACATCCTCCTTCTAGGCAAAAAATGTGGATACAGGGGAGAGAGACACGCGCAAAAATCAACCCATACGATTAAAGAATTGCTCAGCACAGGTCAAGAAAGGGAAAAGCCTGATTCACCCGGCACTGATCTTTTAATCCCGAATACGCAGCAGCGGTTCAAAGCGCTCCTGCGGGTAGAGTTTGGCATAGGCTGGCAACGTGTTTGCCGCTGTGCCTGGGCGCAGATGCATGACCCGGACCAGTATGGTGTCCAGGGGTAAACGGTCCCAGACTTCGGCTGTGTATGATGCTGCCACAGCAGTGCCTGCTGTTTGTAAGATGCTGAAATAATTTCTGTATTCAGCGTTTGTGGTATCCGCTCGCAGTTCGTAGAAATTATGTCGATACAAGCGTGTGCCCAACTCGGCCTTGGTACCGCCCAAAAAAATAAAAGTGCTCCATGCGTGCACTTTAAGCACTCTGGAAATAAGCAGCACTTCTTCACCTGCCTGAGAGGGGCGAGTAAAAAGCATGGTCTCCATGGTGTCGGTAACGGGCAGATATGAATTCCACAATGTTCCCTGAACCGAAACGCGCGTGGTGTCCAGGTACTGCCAGTCCCGCTCCAGGGGGATGTGCTCGCCATTCCACACAGAAATGCTTTCAACTCCTGGGGCATAGGTGAAGTTGGCATTTCCGGCCGCGCAGGCCGAGAGCAACGCACACACAAGTATAATGAGATACTGTCGCATGAATGCTGAATCCTTATTTGTTTTGATCTGCTCTGTCCCTGTTCTGGTACAGGCTCAGAACACGATGGATGAAGTTTTTTGTTTCAGCAAAGGGTGGAATTCCCTTATATTTTTGTACATTTCCAGGTCCGGCATTATAGGCGGCCAGAGCTAATTCCAGTGAGCCAAACAGATCCAGCTGCTCTTTAAGATACAGGCTCCCGGCCCGAACATTGGCCTGGGGATCAAACGGATCAATAAGGCCAAGATAGGCCTGGGTGGCTGGCATGAGCTGCATGAGACCCTGGGCGCCTTTGGGAGAAATTGCGGCTGGGTTGTTACCAGATTCCACTGCAATGACCGCTGCAATGAGCCAGGGGTCCAGGCCAGAAATTTGGCTGGAATCTTTAATAATGGGCTGCCACTGGGCCTGTGTAGGCAGGTGGTAGCGGCCTTGGGCTGCTTCCATGACAATACGCGGTGAAACCATGCGGGGCAGGGCCAGCAGGTGCGCATGGTCTGATAAGGCATATACATCCATGTGCTGGAGCAGGTTTTCCATTTCTGCATCCTGGTCCGGGCACAGCAGTGGTGTGTGGGCCACAGTATGTTCCTGGGAATCTGTCTGGCGCGGGGCAGAAGAGGTCAGTGGATGCAGAGCCTGGGCCGGGCGTTGGGTGGTTGTGATTTCCTCATGTATAATGCCAGGATGTACCGCATGTTCACGAGGGTTGCAGTAAGCCGTGGTGCCCTGAGCACAAAGACCTGCAAGCAGAACAAGCACCAGGAGGCCTTCAGGTGCTTTTTGCAAAATACAGTTCAACAACATTGGCATCGTGCAGGCGTGTATAACTGACATGAGTGGCCAGGGGTTTAATAAGATGAATGCCCAGCCCGCCAATAGGACGATCATCAATTGGACGATCCAGATCAGGGGCAGGGGCCTCGTGAAAAGGGTCAAAGGCCGGGCCCCAGTCTTTGACCATAAAACAGAGAAATTTCTGTCCATCGCGCTGGACAAGGCGGCAATCCACTTCAGCCGGGCCATGCGCGCCCTGATATGCATACGTAAATATATTGACCAGCAGTTCTTCAGCGGCAAGCAGAACATGGCCAAGTACCTCTTCATATTCGCACGGAACATGCTCGCGGATGTAGGCGTGAACACGAGCAAGCTGTTCCAGACTGGCAGGCACGGTCAGGGATGGCATGGCTGGCTCCAACTCAGAGTGAGGCAAGGGCTGCTTCAAGACTGTCAGTAATGGTCATCATTGAAGTAAATCCTGAAATTTTGAACACTTCTGCGACCATGGGTTGTAAACAGCAAAATGCGACTGCGGCACTTAAAGCGCGGCTGGCCTTGAGAATGGTCAGAACACCACGGAGTCCGGCGGAACTGATATATTCAATGCCGGACAGGTCCACGGCTATTTTGGTTTTCCCTGTATTGAGCTGTTCCTGGCAGGCATTGACAAAGATGCTGGTGGTGGTCGCATCCATGCTGCCTGCTGGTTTGATAATGATGATTCCGTTTTGTTCCAGGTTTTCAATATGCATAGAATTCTCCTTTTTTATTGCGCGTAACTCAGAAGCAGTCCTTGACTGACTTTTATCCAGCCGTCCAGAGTAACAAAAAGCAGTAGCTTAAAGGGCAGGGAAATGGTCATGGGCGAGACCATCATCATGCCCATGGCAAGCAAGATGTTTGAAATAATAAGATCTATGGCTACAAAAGGAAGGTAGAGCAAAAAGCCAATCTGAAAGGCTTTAGTCAGTTCTGAAATAGTAAACGAGGGCACCAGGATAAAAAAATTATCTGCTGCAATGTGCTCATGAAGCTCCTTGGGCCACATGCGTTTGGCTGTGCTGATAAAGACGCGCGTAACTGAATCGCTGGAATTGGCAGCAAGAAATTGTCGTAAGGGAGGGGCAACAGTTTGAAGTATTTCTACGAGTTCTTTTGGAGTAGGATTGGCTTCTATGGATACTGTTTCTAATAATTCTGTGGTTTTCATCGCCATGGGGGCCATGATAAAAATGGTTAAGATAATGGCCAGGCCATTCAAGACCATGGTTGGCGGTACCTGCTGCACGCCCAGGGCATTGCGTATCAAGGAGGTAACGACCACAATTTTAACATAGGAGGTCACCATCATCAGTAAAAACGGGGCCAGGCCAAGCACGGCCATGCCTATGAGAAAATAAACAGGATTAAAGCCCAGCATCCTGCCCTCCAGGCTGAGCCAGGCTGGTAACCTGAACGCCCAGCAGACCATTGATGTCCACCAGACGACCCATGCCCACAACAGTGCCATGAACCCGCAATGTTACAGGGGCCAAAGGATCGCAGCCCAGGGTAAAGGTATAGCCAGGCACCAGAGCGGCCATGTCTGTGATGCTCATGAGCCGTCTATCAAGCTCAAAGCAGAGTTCAACTTCAAGTGCGCCTGTGTCAATTGTTGCAGTATCAGCGGTTGTGGCAGTTGATTGCGGAGCAGTCTCTGTGGTTGAATTTTCGGTCTGCGGGGTGGATGGATCAGTAGTCATAGCAGATTCCTTAGGTGTGCGTGTTATAGCCACAACGGTAGCCTGGTTGTCCTGTATGGTGCACCTGATATCCTGATAACAGGGGGTGCTTTCTCTGTTTTCTGATCGCCAGGAGCACGGGCGCAATATAATTGTGCCCTGAGCTGCGTGGTAGTCCTGCGGCAGGAGAACATCTCCTGGCTGCACATCAGCCAGCTCCGCGATAGTAATGGGCATGGAGCCGGCAATAGTGCTCACTTCAGCACTCAGGTGCGTGCACAGGTTGTTTTCAGCACGCAGGGGCAGGGTTGAGAGGCGGTCAGCTAAAAATAAAGCATGTTGGCGATCCGGAACATGAATGCGTACAGCAAAAGGCGGTGTAGTGGTCTGGGCATCAGGAGCGTGCACGCTCAGGGTCAGCGCGGCCACAGGGGAGGATACAGGAGCAGGCCCCCATGCAGCTTCAGAAAACTCAAATGTCTGCCCTGTGAAATGGGCGATAGCAGTCTGCACAGGAGCGCAGGCCAGATCAAGAAGCGCCAGTTGGAGTTCTTCAGGCACAGGCATGGTGGCTGGAAGATCAGCCAGGGCCGGATGCCAGTGTATAAAGGCCAGGCTGTCTAATTCTACATACCAACACTGATCGCCCTGGGGAACACGGATATGGGCAACAGGAGAAAAAGCAAAGGCTCCTGGCTCAGGACGGGCCAGGACTGTGTGTTCCCATAACGTATATTTCCACGGATGCTGCCGGGTAAGCAAAACATTATCCAGGTGCGTTTGCAAAGGTTCCCGGCGCGGTGGAACAAAGGGCGCAATGTGATGATCAGGCATATTCTGTCCTATGAGGGGAGTTCATCAGCAGGATCAATATAGCCGCGAGAGCGTCTGCGACTGTCATTGTGTTCAGCTTCGGCCTCAGAGCTGACTTCAACACGGGCCTGGCTGCCTGAATTTTCAAGACGCTGTTGCAGTATGTCCTGACTGGATACCAATGTCTGAAACGAAGTGGCATTATTGGAAATCAGGCGTATATGCAGGGAGCCATCCTGATTTTGCTGAATGCGAATTTCCGTGCCAGGCAGGATTTTCGGGTCTATATGCAGGCGAATTTCATGTCCACCATCAGCACTGCGACCAACTAAAATCTGATCTACCAGGTGATCCAGAGCTGGTTCAGAGAGAGGCGCTGCGCTGGTGACAGGTTGTGGCTCGGCCATGGGCATCATGCGCTGGCTGAACAGGCTTGCCACAGAGTCGGTTGGAAGCTGTGGGGGAGGATCTTCATGTTTATCAGGGCGTACTTTGTGTATTTCCTGATCTCCTGCAGGCTGGCCTGGCCTGAAATGAAGATTGCGGGAATGATCCCATGCAGTTGAGGACGCAGAACCCGCCCTGTCTGAAAGGCCTGGCGTTGTTTTTTCAGGCATTGCCGTTTGTGGTTCGCTCATTTCCTGTGC
>JAAYGZ010000374.1 GCA_012727515.1 Desulfovibrionales bacterium | reverse complement strand
GTTCTGGATCTGAAGCGGGGTGTATTTTCTGATGTCATTATGAATCAGCTTTTCAAGTACACCATGCTGGAAACCAGTTTTGGTATTAACATGATGGCTGTGGTCAATAACCGGCCCCAGCTTCTGAACATAAAACAGGTGCTGGAATATTTTCTGGATTACCGGCGAGAAGTGGTCATCAGGCGTTCACGTTTTGATCTGAAAAAAGCCCAGCACCGGGCGCATATTCTGGAAGGATTGCGCATTGCCCTTGATTTTATTGACGAAGTAGTCAATTTGATCCGTTCTTCCAAGACCCCGCTTGAGGCCAGAGAGCGGTTACGCGAACGTTTCGGACTGACTGATATTCAGGCCCAGGCTATTCTGGATATGCGCTTGCAGCGTCTGACCAATCTGGAACGGGAAAAACTGCTGGAAGAATACGCAGAACTGCTTAAACTTATTGAATACCTGACCAGCGTCATTGAAAATCCCGAAGTGCTTAAAGCAGTAATCCGCCAGGAACTTGAAGAACTGCGCGACACCTTTGCCACGCCGCGTAAATCGGAAATCCTGCCCCATGATCCAGGCTCCATTGATATTGAAGATATCATTGCCGACGAACCAGTGGTGGTCACACTTTCCCGCAACGGATATCTCAAACGGACCAGCCTGGACAATTATCGCCAGCAACGGCGTGGGGGAACAGGTATTACTGGAGTGCAGGTGGCAGAGGAAGATTTTATCACGTCCATTTTAAGCACCTCCAATCACCAGTACATGAATTTATTCACCAATCGGGGCCGCATGTACCAGATCAAGGTTCATCAGGTGCCTGAAGGAGGTCGCACGGCCAGGGGCAAGCATGTGGCAAATATCCTGCCCCTGGACAGTGATGAATATATTGCTGCGGCCATGACCTGTCGTGAACTGGACCGTGAAAAAAATTATTTCTTCTATACCCGAAGTGGCGTGGTCAAGCGCAGCTCCATTGATCTGTATCGCAATATCCGTACTGCCGGGCTCATTGCGCTGGGTATGCGCGAAGACGATGAACTTATTGGTGTGTGCGAGGTGGATGACGAAGATGAAATTGTTCTGGTGACTCAGGACGGATATTCTATTCGCTTTGCCTGCACAGATGTGCGCTCCATGGGCCGCCAGGCCACGGGTGTGCGCGGTATTGATCTGCGCAAGGGCGATCAGGTTGTTGCGGGCGTGGTCATTACCAGAGATTCTGCCCAGGAACTGCTGACAGTAGCTCAGAATGGCTATGGCAAACGTACTCAGATAGAGCATTTCCGGGCCCAATCCCGTGGTGGCAAGGGGATTATCAATATGCGCATCACCCCAAAAACCGGTAAGGTTGTGGGGGCCATGATGGTTTATCCTACAGATGAACTGATTTTATTAACGTCTGGCAGCAAGATCATCCGCATTGGTATTTCCTGCATCAGCCTGGTTGGGCGTGCAGCCCAGGGCGTGCGCCTGGTGCGCCTGGATGATGACCAGACAGTTGTCTGTTTTGATCATGTGCCCATGGATGCCCAGCCCTCTGCATGTGCTGTTGATGCTGAGCATGGCTATGTGCATGATGATGACGATCTGGACGTAAATATGTACGCTGATGATACAGACGAGTTTGAAGGCCCTGAAGAAGAGGCATAAAAAATACACAGCGTAGGAAAAAGGCGGGCCAGGGAAAACTCTGACCCGCCTTTTTTATGCCATCTGGGCCACGCCAACCAGTTGGCGCAGAAGTGGATGCGCACCAGGCTGATTAAGGGCAATAAGAGCATTTTGTACTGCCCACCAGGAAACATGCAGGCCAAGGGCGTGCGCACGGCGGACCAGTTCGCACAAGCGGATTTCATGGGCGGCCAGTTGTTCAGCGCGTTCTGCGGCCATATGTGCTGCGTGTCGCTCTACAACACCGCGCATATCCGGGTTGCGCTGAAGCCAGGCCTGGCAGAAATTTCGTAAATTTTCAGGCAGATCATGGGCTTCTGTGAGCCAGTTCCAGGCCAGGCCCAAAATGGCAGTATGGGCAAAGGCATGGGGTTGTGTTTGGCCTTCGGTAAAATCCTGAATCAGGGGCAAAAGCTCAGCCCCATGCTGACATGCTGTTGCAAGCATATTTTCTTCCATAGCGCGTGAACGCTGAAAGCCTTGCTCTGCACGGTGCCGGGCAGACAAAAGCACGGGCTTATCTGGCACAGGGCTTAATTCCTCATGACTGGTGCGCTCCCACAAGGCATGGGCCACGCGCTGCCCGTTTTGCATCTGCGTGGAGAGTTTGAGGCCTGGCCAGGAAAACTCCCCTTCTGCTTCCGCAATATAGGCGCATAGTTCCGCCAGGTTGGGACGGCGGGGCGTAACGAGATTATGCCAGAGATACGCGCCATCCCAGTGCTCATGCATATTGGAATGCGCTTCTTCCAGGATGCGCAGAAACCCCTCTTCTATGTCTGGCCCGCCAGAAGTACGCATAAGATCCATGGCTCGCCGGGCAAAGGTCAGGCCGTTTAAGGGCTCAAGACGGGCAATATCGTCAAAAAACCAGGCACAACTGGCAAAGCTGGCCAGGGCAAAGCGCTGCATAAGCACAAGCTGGCAGGCGTGTTGGCGCTGTTCCGGGGTAAGATCAGGCACGGCATGTTCATCCAGAAAAGCGGGCAGGCTCTGGGCACCTGCCAGCACGCGGCCATAGTGCGTCAGAGCTGTTTTCGGACCAGTAAAAACCTTGGGTGCGGCTTTGAAAAAATGCTCATCCACATAGTACTTCACGTAGTTGAGGCTTCGACGCAAGGGGCGCCGCCAATCCTGAATCCAGTCTGGATGCCCTCCATCCGTGCATCCGCAATGGGTTTTCCAGCGCTCTACGCCATGTTCACAGCTCCAGGAAGAATTTTCATGGATTTCCACCTCATCCACAGCAGGATGCGCAGCCAGGTAGGCGGCATAATTGGTCAGGCACAGGCCATCACGCTTGGCTCTGGCCTGTTCAATGACATAGGCCAGGGCCATTTCGCCAAACATAAAATGGTGGCCATAGGATTCTCCGTCTGTGGCGATATTTTGTAATCCGCTGGAAAAGGAGCCATTAAGCCTGGACCAGAAATTTTCTCCGTTTTCCAGCAAACGCTCAAAAGCCACGGCCTGAGACGTGGGGCCGTGGTAGAAAAACACAGTAATGGTCTGGCCTGCAGGAAGTTTGACCACATACGGCCTGGTGGTATCCAGGGTGTTTGCTGCCACATCATATTTTTCATCTGTGCCAGCCAGGCGCACAGCTTTGGCCTGGCGCGGGGCCAGAATGGTAAAGCGGATTCCTGCATTGGACAAAGCAGTCAGGGTCGGTATATCCACCGCCGTCTCAGCCAGCCACATGCCCTCTGGCATACGGCCAAAGCGAGCCTGAAAGTCCTGGATTGCCCAGGCAATTTCCAGTTCCCGGTCCATGTCCGTGGCCAGGGGCATAATAGAATGATGATACACCTGGGCCAGGGCATTGCCATGTCCCAGACGCGCCAGACTTTCCTTGTCTGCCGCAAGAATACGTGCATAGGTCTGAGGCACATGGCGTTCCATCCAGCCAAGCAGGGTCGGGCCAAGATTAAAGCTGATCCAGGCGTAGCAGTTGATCAGTTCACGGATATTTCCATCATGGTCCAAGCGCCGGGCATAGGCCAGCGGAGTGTAGCATTCGCGGCTGATGCGGGCATTCCAGTCATGCTCCGGGGCTGCGCTGCCTTCTGGCGGCACATCTTCAAGCCAGGGGTCAATGCGGGGTGGTTGGTAAAAATGGCCATGGATACACAGATATTTAATCATGCTCAACTCCGGATGCAGGGTTACTCAGCGTGAGTCTCGTATAAATAAAACCATCGTGTCGTCAAAGTTCCAGGTGACGGCGCAAGGAGGAATTTCGTGGGAATTATGTCGGCCAGTGTGGGCTTAACCCGTTATCGTATTGTAGAACAGGATATTCCGACAAATTTATGGTCGGAAATTGATGACCGGCTCAAGCGCAATGCATTTCGCGATATTGACGCCAGCGCAGAAGAACGCAGTTTTGGCTGGGTCTCTTTTGATAATATGCTTGATCCGGATTTTGCTTTGTGCCCGCCGGAAAAGGGCGCGTACCTTGCCTTTACCCTGCGCCTGGACACACGGCGGGTGCCACCGGCAGTACTGAAAAAGCATGTGCAGATAGCCATGAACGCGGCCATGCAGGCCATGCGCGAACAGGGCAAACGCTTTCTGGCCAAGGAACAAAAAGAAGAAATCCGCGATCAGGTGGCTTTGCGCCTGCGAGCACGCTCTCTGCCCATTCCTGCCTGTTTTGATGTGGTCTGGGAAACCACCCAGGGCGTGGTTTCGATTGCCTCAACACAGAGCAAGCTCCTTGAACTTTTTGAAGAACTCTTCACCCATACCTTTGGACTGCATCTTGAACCCATGACTCCGTATTTTCTGGCCTTGCGCCATTTGGGCCAGGAGCAACGGGCAGAGCTGGAAAGTTTTACCCCCACAATTTTTGTTGAAGGAGCACTGTAATGGACCTGGATCTGGAACGCGCTGAGTCTGTCAGCCTGGCTTTGGGCCAGGAATTTCTGACCTGGCTGTGGTTTGCCAGCGAGCATAATAATGGCTTGTTTCGCACCTCTGATGGCGAAGCATTTACTATCGCAGTGGAGCAAAAGGTTGCGGTGCAGGGCGGAGAAGGTGAAGCCAGAGAAACTGCCGTGTGCAGCGGTCCCATGGCTGAACTGCGTGAAGCACGGGCTGGTTTGCGGGCAGGTAAAAAAGTTCACAAAGCCAAGGTGCGTATTGAACGCGATGAAGTGAGCTGGCAGATACTCCTGGATGCAGCCACCCTGAATGCCCAAGGGCTGAAAACCCCCAAAGTGGATACGCGCCTGGAAGAAGGCGAAGACCCGGATGCCCGGATTCTGGAAAAATTATACCTTATTGAAAAATGCACACACTACGTGGATACCGTATTTGCCGCGTTTCTGGACCTGCGCTTTAGTTCGCGCTGGAAAGAAGAAGTAGAGTATATGCGGGCCTGGCTTGGGGCATAGTATAAAATAGGGCCGATGAGCAAAAAGCGCAGCGCTCTGGGCTGTCGGCCCCTTTTTAGCACAAAAATGGTGCGATAGCCTGTATATCCAGCAAAACATCCATCACAGAGCGCAGGGGCAGGCCCACTACATTGGTATATGACCCCTGCACTTCATCTACCAAAAACGCACCGCAGCCCTGAATGCCATAGGCTCCTGCCTTGTCCATGGGTTCGCCGGTGGCAATATAGGCTCGCAGCAAGGTTTCTGGCGTGAGTGGCATGTGTACCCGCGTGGTTACAGTGCGGCATACATGCACCCTGTGCTTTTGGTGCAGCACACAAAATCCAGTCATAACCTCATGCCACTGGTCTGCCAGGGCACGCAGCATATCCAGGGCCTGATCAGGGTTTTTGGGTTTACCCAAGATCGCGTTACCTACAACTACAATAGTATCTGCACTGATAATCACAGCGCCAGGATGGGTCTGGGCCACATCCTGGCCTTTGAGGCTGGCCATGCGTGCTGCATAGGTGGCTGGTTCTTCATCTGGCAGGGGTGCTGGCTCTGGGCCGGCACTGGGCCGCACGGAAAAATGAAGGCCCTGGCCAGCCAGAAGCGCCTGCCTACGCGGTGATGCTGAAGCCAGGACCAGGGGAAGAACAGCGCGAAACGGGCCTTGCATTATGCCTGCTCCTGTGGGGCAAGCAAGGCGTCACGCAAGGCTTCATCTAAGGTGGGATGCGCAAAGATACAGTCTTTGGCCCTCTGCACGGTCCAGCCATCGCGGACCATGGTTTCAGCCAGGGTAATAAGATGTGAGACCTTGTACCCGGCAGCGCTTACTCCGCACACCCTGCCCTGTTCCCAGACAATTTTAACCAGGCCCTGGGCCTGACCATGGGCCTGGGAAATGGGATTGGCTCCCAGATTGGCCCGTGAAACCATGATACTACGCCCCTGGGATACAAGCTCTGCGGCTATGCGCCCGGCCCGCATAAGCTCAAAGGAACCATACACACAGCCGGGCATGGAGTAGGCCTCATACGGGCCAGAATGTTCACCTAAGATATGGCTGATGATGTACTGGGCCTGATATTCAGCCGCATGAGCCAGCAAGGAGCGGCCAGTAACATCGCCAATGGCATAGATGTTTGGGGCAGCTTGCAAATACTCATCCGTAGCAATCCAGCCACCAGGCAAGGTGTGTACTCCAGCAGCATCCAGGCCTAATTCATGCGTATTGGGCTTGCGTCCAATGGCCAGCAGCACTTTGTCAACGTGCAGGCTCTGGCCTGATTCCAGGCGCACACACACCGGGCCTGCATCTGAGGTTGCCGTGGTTTCAAGGCGTGTGACCCGTTCTCCGGCACGGATGTCCCATTTTTTGCGTTTCAGCACAGAGGTCAGGAGCTGGGCAATTTCCGGGTCTTCAGTGGGTGCAATGTGTGGAGCAGCTTCTATCAGATGGATACGAGTGCCCATGCGATGCCAGAACTCGCCCATTTCCAGGCCAATGGCTCCAGCGCCGATAATGGCCAGGCTGTCTGGAACCTGATCCAGATCAAGAAGATCAGTGGAGTCCAGAATATGTTCATGGTCTGGCTCAAGGCCAGGAAACGTGGCAGGAGATGAGCCTGTGGCCACAATAAGCACATCAAAACTCAGTGACGTGTCACCCACTTCTATGCTGCGCTCACTGGTCAGCCTGGCCTGTCCCTGCACAAGGTGTATTGCCTGTTTTTCCAGATTTGTCTGGATGGCTTTTTGCGAGGCACTGATAATGGTTTGTTTGCGTTTTTTAAGTGCACCAAGGTCAACCTGAATGTCTCCAGAACACAGGCGCAAACGGCTCTGGGCATGGAGCGCGTCAATCTGTTCCGTGGCTCCTAAATAGAGTTTGGTCGGGATACACCCCTGGTTTAAGCAGGTACCACCCAAAGCAGATTTCTCGACCAGAGCGACCTGTTTTCCTCTTTGACTGGCTTGCAGAGCTGCGGCATAACCGCCCGGTCCTGCACCAATGATGACAATATCAAAATGACTCATACATGGACTCGCGAAAGTGAGAAGGTTGGCAAAAATTGCGTACAGATATGTGCATGTTTTTACTGCAGGACCAGCGGGAACTCAACCCCTCGCGCACACAACGCAGGATTTGCAGATCAATAACGTAGTAATACTGGAGGAATATGGGGAATACAATGGATGAGAAAGATACGCGCAGTGAGCCTCGTCGCAAGGGCGTGGCCTCACTGTTTGATGAATATGAAATAAAGGATCTGTTTCGCAGATTCATCTATTTATTGATTGTGATTGAGGTTTGTATTTTCCTGGTTTGCTGGGTTTATCAGCTTGGCATTGACGAGTTCGCCGTGACAGGCAAGCCCGTGGATGTACCGTTTCCCTGGAAAATGTATTTTCTGGTCTCATTTTCCGCGCCCGTGGCCGTGACCTTTCTGGTGGGCATTGTGGTCGTGGCGTTTAATAATTTTGTGTATGGGCATCGTGGCGAACCGATTTTTAAAGAAAACGGGGCTGATGCTGTTTCTGGCAAGCTGGCTCGGATAGCTAATTTTTGTTTTCAACTCCCTTTTTTATTTACATTGCTCCTCTTGGGCGTACTTTTGGCGGTTGTGTACAATATCGGAGAAATATTGGATTTTCTGGGGCGTTTTGGAGAAGCAACAGCCAGGTTTCTGCTCATTGGTCTGGGTTGCCTGCTGGTGGCCGGGACAATTTTTGGCGTGGTGCGCATGGTGCTTAATTACAAGTTGCGCAAAAAAGATATGGAATATGAGTATAAGCGTGAAATCATGGATAAACTTGGAATTGCCATCCTGGACAAGGAAACCATGATCGACAGCCAGGGCAAACTGGTCAGCGGCAAGCCAGCCTTTGAAATTGAGGCTGCTGATTTTCCACGCCTGCCCTCGGCAGAGGACACAGAAAAAGAAAAATTAAATCAGGGAAATGCTGATTAATTCCGTTATTGCGAGTTTATGCCCTATGGGCAGAGCGTAGCGATGCGACAATCGATAACCCACTTATAAATCAAAGATTCTGGATTAACGCAGTGCTTCCCGCTTCGATTCCTTGCGGTTGCAATGACGTGTTTCGATGTAATCAGTGCCTCCTTAAATCAGCGGCTTCTCAGGCATACACCAAGCCTGGCACTGTCAAAGCCTGGTCCGTACATTCGGGTCAGGCTTTGTGCTTTTGTATATCTGCCCACCTGCTGTACTGATGCTGAAATAAAAAGAGTGAAAATCTGAGCCAACACCTTTTCTGTACACACAGCGCGCAAGCATGAATACAATCAGCAAAAAATAGAAGTTATATGCACCTGCCTGTTGCAGAAAAGTTTTGTCGACCTCGCGAGTCTGAATAAAAAAGCTATTTACATACTTGATTTTATCGTCTAACCGTTCATGTGAAAAAATAGGCATGTTCATTCAGGCCCTGGTTGAACATGCGAACTCAATGTTTTTTGCTGTTGTGCTGTCTGATTTTTTTACGTTTTGGGAAAGGCTCACACTTTTGGTAAGGAGGGAGTGTATGACTCAGTATTCAGCCTGGGATTGGGGCGTGGGTTCCAAAACCGTGGCCGATTTATCCGCCTGCGATTGTGACATTGAATGGCGGGAAGAAAGCCTGGCGAGTCCTGATGGCGAGCAAGTGGCCGCTGTGGTCAAAACCGGTGACGCTGAATTTGGGGTATGCGTTAACGGGGAATGCTGGGAGCCCCGCTACGAACGGGTGTGGTACCTTAAGTACTCTCCGGACGGACGGCTCACAGCTCTGGCCAATGATCAGGGTGACTGGACCTTGTGCGTGAATGGTGAACAGTGGGAAGAAGGCTACGGCTTTTTATGGAACACCATGTTTTCTAAAGACGGTTCTGTCATTGCGTGCTGCGTGGCAGATTCCATGACGTATGGCATGGTGGTGGATGGCGTGGCCTGGGAAAACCTGTATGCCAATGCCAATAATTTTATCCTCAGCCCAGATGGCCGGAAAAGTGCCGCTGTGGTCCAGACAGTGCCACTGGGCCAGGCAGAGATATTTAAGTTCAAAGAAGGCGTGTATTCTGTGGCCGTGGACGGAGAAGCCTGGGATGTAAATTTCGTTAATGCCTGGACTCCGATCTTTAATACGGACACGTCCTTGGTGGCGGCTCAGATTCGTGTCAATCTTTTTGACTACACCATTGCAGTCAATGGCAAACCCTGGGCTGAAATTTTTAACCAGGTCTGGGAACCGCGTTTTCATCCCAAGACAAATGCCGTTGTTGCTCCTGTGCGCGTCTCTGGCAGATGGGGTATGGCTCGTGATGGCAAGCTCATCTGGCAGCCCACATTTTTCCAGGTCTGGCAACAGCAGTTTAATCCGTCAGGCGATCAGCTTGCAGCCATTGTTTGCCCTGAATATGGGCGCTGGACCCTGGCTGTGGACGGAAAGCCCTGGAACACCACCTTTGGTGATATGGTCATGGACATGACCTATAGCCCCGATGGTCGTCGTTTGGCAGCCCTGGGCAAGCAGGATGGTAAATGGACTGTATTTGCCGATGATCGCCCCTGGAGCGGACAATACGATATGTGTTATGCTCCGGTTTTTTCACCTGACAGCGCTCATGTGGCTGCGCGGGTGGAAAAGCAGGGACGCTTTACCATTGTGGTCAATGGCAAGGAATATGGCACAACCTTCGATCAATGCTTTGATCCGACCTTTAGCCCGGATAGTTCCAAAGTTCTTATTCGGGGCATTGCAGGCGGGAAATACCAAAGAATTGTCGAGCCTGTTACTCAGATCATCGGATAAGGAGGCAAAACATGCAGGACATCTATTTGTTGGTAGCAGGCCCTCTGGCCTGGGCTGCATGGGCAATTTTTTTCTTGGGTTCTGCCTATAAAATCTGGTCCACCCTGGCGGTGGCCAAACAAAAAGACCAAGTTTTACTTAACTATGTTTCGTTCAGATACGCACTGCGTTCCATCATTAACTGGTCCATTCCCTTTAACACCACGAATATGCGCCTTCATCCCGTATTCACGGGAGTGGCCTTTTTCTTCCACATCGCCTTTTTCGTGCTGCTGATTTTCATTTCTGCACATCAGATCATGATTGAAGAAGGTTTCGGCATTGGCTGGGTCACTCTTCCAGATATCGTAGCTGATATTCTTGCCTTTGCGGTTCTGGGTGTCTGCGTGTTCTTTGCAGTGCGCCGCGTGATTCGCCCTGAAGTCAACTATGTGACTGACTGGACAGATTACGGCCTGCTGGCTCTGGTGACAGCCCCGTTTCTGACAGGCGTGTTGGCATACCATCAGGTAGGCGATTATATGACCATGGTCATTTTGCACATGCTGTCTGCTGAAATCCTGCTGGTGGCCATTCCGTTCACCCGCTTAAGTCACATGCTCCTGGCTTCGCTGACCAGAGGGTACATTGGTTCGGAATTTGGCATGGTGCGGCACGTCAACGACTGGTAAGATGAGGAGATCGCAATGAAAGAACGCGTCTGGATACAAGACGAAGGGATAGACAGGGGTGCAGAAAAACTGACCCCGGAGCGCATTGAAAAAACAATCAATGCCGTGCTTGGTAACGAGGCCGGAGCTCGTCTCAAAGCCTATGTGGAAACCTGTGCCCATTGTGGCCTGTGCGCTGAGGCCTGTCATTTTTATATGTCCAGAGACAAAGACCCCCGTTTTTCTCCAGTGGGCAAAGTCAAACAGACTATCTGGGAAATGCTGGACAAAAAAGGCAAAGTCTCTGTGGAATTTATGAAGCAGGCTGTGCAAGTGGCCCAGACAGAATGCAACCTTTGTCGCCGCTGTGTGCAGTATTGTCCATTTGGTATTGATATTGCCTATATGATGAGTCTGGTACGACGCATCGCGCATAAACTGGAAATTACACCCCTGTATATTCAGGACACAGCTCATTCCCATTCTGCAACCATGAACCAGATGTGGGTGAAGGATGACGAATGGATTGACGCCCTGCACTGGCAGGAAGATGAAATTCGCGAAGAACTGCCTGCTGCACGTATCCCGCTGGATAAAGAAGGGGCAGAGATCATGTATTCGGTTATTGGGCCAGAGCCAAAATTCCGGACTCAGCTTATTTATCAGGCCGCAGCCATTATGAATGAAACCGGGTGCGACTGGACCATGCCCGCCACGCCTGGCTGGGATAATTCTGATATGGCCATGTACACAGGCGACTCTGAAATGATGGGTCGCTTAAAACGTATGCACTTTGACACTGCAGCCCGCTTGCGGGTTAAAAAAATTGTCATGGGCGAGTGTGGCCATGCGTTCCGCTCCGTGTATGACACGGGCAATCGTGTGCTGGGCTGGCGTATGCCACCGGTTCCAGTCATTCATGCTCTTGAATTTTATTGGGATCTGCTTAACTCTGGCAAACTCAAGGTTGCCAAGAAATTTGAAGAGCCTGTCACCTTTCATGACCCCTGCAATGTGGTGCGCGGGCGCGGACTTCACGAAAAAGCCCGCGAAGTGGTACGCGCCTTTTGCACTAATCTGGTGGAAATGTACCCAAACAAAGAGCACAACTATTGCTGTGCTGCTGGCGGCGGTGTTATTAACTGCGGGCCGCCTTTCAAGAATGCCCGTGTGGAGGGCAATCGTATCAAGGCAGAACAACTCAGGGCAACAGGCGTCAAGGTCTGTATCGCTCCCTGTCATAACTGTCATGGCGGCCTGGAAGATATCATCCATAAATACAAACTGGATATAGAACTGAAGTTCCTGGGCGAAATCATTTACGATTGCATGGAAAAACCAAATGCTGTCTAGGAGTGAGCGATGAGACATAAATTGTATGGATATGTTATTTTCTGCTCTGTCGTGCTCTGCGTCACGTTTGGCGGTATCGCGGCTTTTGCTCAGGATACAGGCGTTTTCAAGCTGGAGACTTTTGGCTCTCTGGAACGCCCGGTCAGCACATTTGATCACGACGAGCATCAGGAAATGGACGGGATGGAGTGCTCTGACTGTCATCATGTTTATGAAAATGGCGTTAAAGCAGCAGACCAGAGTTCCGAAGACCAGGCCTGTGCCGAGTGTCATACCTTAAAATCCCAGGGCACACAGCCGGGCTTGCGGCAAGCCTATCACCAGCAATGTAAAAATTGCCATGTGGAAAAAAAGGCAGGCCCTGTGGCCTGTGGCGAGTGCCATATAAAGTAGCAACGCCCTCAAGCAACCCAAGATCAGCCCGGTTTTCTTCTGGAAGGCCGGGCCTTTTTATGTCAAACGCCAGGTGCGATTGAAGCGGAGCTTGTTTTTTTCACCATTTGGCCTGAGCTATAAAAATCCATGAGTCGTGCGTCCTTTTTCATTGGTATTGATACTGGCGGCACCTACACTGATGCCGTAATGCTTGATGCAGCAACCCAAGAGATCATGCATGTGCTTAAAGTGCCTACCACTGCGCATGATCCAGCCCGGTCCATCAAGTCTGCCCTGCAGCATGTTTTGCATGAATCCACTGTACAACCACAACAGGTTGCTCATGTTCATGTTTCAACCACTCTGGCCACCAATGCCCTGGTTGAGGACAAGGGGGCAGAAGTAGGTTTGTTTATTATTGGGTTTGACAAGCGTCTGGATGTCCCGGTGCGAGAAGCGCGCTATATCCCAGGCGGGCACAAGGCGCGTGGCATAGAAGCCGAGCCTCTGGGCATGGAATTTGTCGTGCAAGGCATTGCCGCGATGAAGGATCATGTTGACGCATATGCTGTATGCGCTCTGCTTGGTTTTGAAGACCCAACCCATGAACTGGTTGTGGCCAAAGCCATTGAACTCATGGACCCCAAGCCTGTGTTTTGTTCGCATCAGGCCAGCTCTCGCCCTGGAATGCACGAACGGGCCGCCACTGCGGTGCTTAATGCCCGTTTGTTGCCAGTAATGCAGAATTTTCTGAACAGCATTGCTCAGGCTATGCACGAATTTGGTTTAACGTGTCCTGTGCGTATTGTGTGCGGTGATGCCCAGGCTATGGATTTGGCTCAGGCCATGCGTGCAGCGTCCTCTACAGTGGCCAGTGGGCCAGCAGCCACTGCAATTTTCGGAGCCAGCACTGCCACGAACAATGTGGCCGTGGTGGTCGATGTGGGCGGTACAACCACGGATATTACCCTTGTTCGCCACGGCCAGCCTGTTATTGAGGACGCTGGCATGGTTATTGGTAAATGGCGCACTCATGTCCGGGCCGTGGAAATGTACACCGTAGGTGTTGGGGGTGACTCGTTAGTTACGCTGGATTCACGGCACGCCCTGAGTCTGGGCCCTGCCCGCGTTGTGCCTCTGTGCCAGGCTCACCAGCATGTCACAGGCCAGGCCCTGGAAATAATGCAGGATCCCCAGGTATGGATCGGGCCTGATTTACGCTCTCAGTGTGTGAGCGTTGCGCCAGATTTGCCCATGCACCTTCCAGAGCTTCATCCTGTCGTGTCCTGGCTCCGTAGTCATGGTCCGGCCACAGCAGAGCAGCTCCGCAGCGCCCTGGGTCTGGCTGAAGCGCAGGTGGAAAAACAGATCACGCGCTTGTTGGCCAATCAACAGATTATTGCCTGTGGCTTTACACCAACAGATGCCTTGCATGTGCTTGAAATTTTAGACCTTGGAGATGCTCAGCCCGCACGCAAGGCAGCCCATGCCCTGGCCACAATTATGGACCTAGATGTTGTTGACGTGTGCCAGCACGTGCTCAAGCAGGCACAACGCGCCATAACCAAAGCCATTTTGTTGGCCCTGGCCCAGCGCGAACACGGGCCAAGTCTGGTGCGCAGCATTCTTGATCCAGATCCGGAGTCTTTGCTGGATGTTCTGGTGCGCGTCCGGGCACCGCTGATCGGCATTGGCGCAGCAGCCCCGTTTTTTCTGCCAGCCGTGGCAGCCCAACTGCAGACAGAGGTTGTCTTTCCACCTCATTACGCAGTGGGCAATGCCCTTGGCGCAGCCATGATGCCGGAGCAGGCAGAGCGCTTTTGATTTGACAGGGCTTTTGCTCCGGTCGTAAGGCGCGTTTATGCTTGCCAGGAGCTTGGAAAAATTATCCGGTGCTCCGGCGGTTTGTGCGCACGCCTTGTGCGTGAGCTCTCTGAGCATTGCACAGCAAATCTGTGCCCATGTTTACAACCCTCGCTTGTGTGGAGGTTTTTATGCATCTCCCTTTGCCCCGTGGCTTTCAATTTTCTACAGCCCAATGCGGATTCAAGCGTCAAGGCCGGGATGACCTGGCCCTGGTCCGCAGTGATGTTCCAGCCGCTGCTGCTGGTGTTTTTACCACCAATATTTTTCAGGCCGCGCCAGTAGTCATTGCCAAAGAGATTTTGGCAGCCAATCCAACAGGCATCCGGGCCGTGGTTATCAACTCTGGACAGGCAAATGCCTGCACTGGTCTGGAGGGTTTAGATAATTGCCGGACCACTCTGGGCATGTTCGCTGATTTAGGCCTGAGCATGAACGAAATTCTGCCTGCATCCACAGGAGTTATTGGCGATCAACTCCGTATGCCTTTGTGGCGGGAGGGCAGTGCCCAGCTGGTCGTCAATATGGGTACCAAGACGTTAATCCATATGGCCCGCGCCATTATGACCACTGATACGTTTCCTAAAATTGTGGCCCGAGAAATCCACCTTAAGACAGGATCTGTACGCCTGGCAGGATTTTGCAAGGGCGCAGGCATGATCTGCCCTGACATGGCCACGATGCTGGGCTGTATTCTCTGTGATGCCCAGGTAGATCAGCCCTGGCTGCAACGAGCGCTTAACCGCTGTGTGGCCAGGAGTTTTAACGCCATTACAGTAGATGGCGATACCAGCACCAATGATTGTGTATTTGTCCTTGCCAATGGACAAGGGGCTGTGGCGGAAAAACCAGACCTGCCTGTTCTGGAAAATGCACTTTTGGAGGTTTGCCAAGACCTGGCTTACATGATCGTGCAGGACGCTGAAGGCGGAACCAAGGTCATGCGCATTACAGTGCGTGGGGCAGCATCCAGGGCAGACGCTGACCTGGCAGCCCGAGCTGTGGGCAATTCTCCTTTAGTCAAAACAGCCCTGTATGGTCGTGACCCCAATTGGGGGCGGATCGTGGCGGCCCTGGGTCGCAGCGGAGCAACATTTGTTGCTGAGGATGTTTTGGTGCGCATTGCGGGCAGGCTTATTTTTGAACGTGGAACTCCGGTGCAGGCAGACTGGGACAGCTTATTGGCATCAGCCCTGCGTCGTGACATGGTAGAGATTGATGTATGGCTGGGCGCTGGAACAGAAGAAGCCTCGCTTTTGGCATCGGATTTTACTGAGGAGTATATTAAGATCAATGCAGAATACCGAACCTGATGCCACTGGCGTTACACTGCGCCAGTGGAAGCGCATTGCAGATTTTATTTTTGAACTTGGCATGTTGCGCAAAACTCCCCGCACCGGATACCAATTTTTAGGCTCTGGAGCAGAAAATGTGGCTGAACACAGTTTTCGGACAGCCATGATTGGTTATATGCTGGCACAAAAAAGCGGAGCTGATGTGGCGCGAACAGTGCTGCTGTGTTTGTTCCATGATGTGCATGAGGCACGCATTGGAGATTTTAACTATGTCAATCATATTTACAATACCAGCGACCCAGAACAGGCCCTGAATCATGCTTTGGAAGGCACTGGTCTGCGCATGGACGCCCTGGACATGTGGCATGAACTAGAAGCCAAAAATTCCCTGGAAGCATGTCTGGCCCAGGATGCAGATCAGCTGGATCTTATTGCAAATCTTAAAGAGGAGCAGGATCTGGGTAATTCGTATGCAACCAAATGGCTGGAACATGCTGTGCTGCGTCTGAAAACAAAAATTGCTCAAGAATGCGCTGAAGCATTGTTGACAACAGATCATACAGACTGGTGGTTTAAACGTCCTGATGCTTCGTGGTGGAGCAAGAAAAATACAAACAAGCCCACATAATGCCATGAGTGCTTTCCGGGCTCAGCTACCTTGCAAAAAGCAATGGGCTGCCTTGAGTGGCATTTTGTCTGTGCTCCTGCACATCCTGCCCTTGTGGATAGGGAGCCTGTCCCTTGATTTAGACAAGCCCTCCATTCTGGAACTTGAGCTGGCGCAGGCTCATTCCCTGCGTGAACGGGTTTGGCGTGAGCTGGCGCTGGAAATGGAAGCCCGGCATGTGGCTCCTGTCACCACCCTTCCGGCCCTGGATACGCCTGTAGAGCAGCATACGCGCCTATCATCTGCCCGCTCAGCAGCGGATATGGAGCGGGCACGCAGGGTGCAACGGGTTATCCGCTCGTTGTGGAATACTGCCCACTGTCCCACTGCTGGTTATGCACTTGTGCGACTGCATATTTTAGAAGACGGGCGGATTGGAGACTATGCAGTGACTCGTTTGCGTGGTGCCGGGGAATTTCGAGCCTTTTTGCTCAATTTTTTACAAACCGTACAAGGTTCATACAGCCAGGAAGCAGGGCCTGGCGAGGAACTCATGTTGGAATGTGAATTTATGGTTATGGGCACAGGCCGGGAAAAACGATCATGATCATTACTGTGCTATCTGACACGCATCAGGACTATCCTGATATAATGTTGGAACATATTTTTTCCATTTATTGCAGCACTGCGGACATGGTCTTACATTGTGGCGATATGGTGAGTGAATCTGTCTGGGCATTTTTTAATGCCCATCCCCATTTTTTTGCAGTGCAGGGTAACTGCGATATGGAACCACTACGTGGCTCTTTACCCATGCTGCGTGAGGTAAATGCGGACAAAGTGCGTATTGGTATGGGCCATGGTTGGGGACCGCGATCACAGGTTGGGCAGGCTGTGGCAAGTCAGTTTGTTGATGTGGATATTGTCTGCTATGGACATACACATATTCGTGATTGGCATCAGGATACTCATGGCGTGTGGCTGCTCAACCCAGGCTCTGTCTTTTGGCCACGAGATGGACAAAGGGGCCTGGCCCAACTGCGGCTAGAAGCAGGGCAGCCTCCAACTGTGGAATGGATTACCTTGCCCTGAGGAAATGCTGCTTAATTCCGCTATCCTATGCTTGTCTCAGTTGTGTGTAGACGTACACTGAGCGCAAGGAAAGGGATAGAGGACGAGTTTGTCATGGGCCATATAGGCTGTTCGCAATGGTGGTCGTCCTTTCTGCCTTGGCCAGAATCCGGGCAGTTCATTGCGAGTTTATACCCTATGGGTAAAGCGTAGCGACGCGGCAATCTATACCTGCTGATATGTCAAAAATTCTGGATTAGCGCAGCGCTTTCCGCTCCGATTCCTCGCGGCCGCAATGACCTGTTACGATGTAATCAGCATTTCCCTAAGCTATTTGAAGACATTGCAACAGATTGACGTGGGTTTGACGCAAACCCATGCCTGATCGAAATATCTTTTCCAATAAGTCGCTATTATACAAAAGACCAATCTTTTCTCTTCGTTACGACCTGTGCTGGGGAATGCATCATTATCTTGAATCTTGTGCATATTGTGGCTATAAACTCATCATTGATC
>JAAYGZ010000034.1 GCA_012727515.1 Desulfovibrionales bacterium | reverse complement strand
GTCGAGGGATCTCTGTACTGAACCTGTCGAAGGAATATCGGGATTCCTCCGCTCCTGCCACCCGCCGCACTTTGTTCGCGGTTGCAGTCGGTCGGAATGACAAATGAGAAATTGTCTATCATCTTGTAATTGTTAAAGATACGTTTTTCCATAGAAACAAGGCTCGGCATTTGTTCGTACCATCTGATCGTGCCATGGAAACGATGAATCTGCGTACAGGATGTAATCTAGGGAGGTGCTGATTAATTCTGTCATTGCGAGTTTATGCCCTATGGGTAGAGCGTAGCGACGTGGCAATCTGTAACCTACTGATAATTCAATGATTCTGGATTGCTTCCCGCTTCGATTCCTCGCGGTCGCAATGACTTGTTTCGGTTTAATCAGCACCTCCTTAGTATCCTTGGGCATTATCAGGGAGAAAAAAGGGCACGCAACAGAAGCTGCCCTATACAAATTTAAAATGTTGAAAATTCATAAGACAAGTGTTCCTGAATCGAAGTAACCATTTTACCACATTGAAAAGGTAAGAGCCTATGTCACTGAAAAAACGATTTATGATGTTTTCCTGTGTTGTAGCTGTTTTGCTGGTGACGTCTATTGTTTTCAGCCAGATTCTACAGCGCGTAGCTGATCAGGTTTCCTTTGCGGAAAAGCAGCGCTACCTCTCATACTTGCTTGCCAATGAATTTCGTAAAACCTCCAGTGACCTGACGAGTCTGTGTCGAACTTTTGCGGCAACTACGGACACATCTTTTAGTGATGCATATTGGAAAATTGTGGCCTGGCGTGCCGGAACGTCTCCTCGGCCTATTGATGTCAATGAAGATCTGTATCCAGGCGTGGTTATTGATCAGGTCAGGATTATGGAAAAATTGGGATTTTCTGAAAAGGAACTGAATCTGCTGGAAGCTGCTCGCACAATTTCCGACACTTTGGTGGCTACAGAAGATCAGGCCATGAAGGTCATCACTTCCAATGGTTATGTGGAAGGCCCTTGGAAAATGGAAGCGCATGAAACGCCACGTGAATTTGCTCTCCGCATTCTTTTTGATGCAAATTATCATGACACAGTGAATAACATTATGGTTCCTGTGAATGAGTTTTTTCATGAACTGGATGCACGCACAGGAGCAGATGTGCGTGTAGCTCAGGACAGATACGCATTTTATTTTTATCTTACTATTTTTATACAATTATTAGTGGCAGCAGCAGTTGCTTTCATGGTTGGCTATCTGATGAAGGCAGTTTTCGTACCTGTTTCCAAGGGTGTGGAATTTGCCAAGAAAATTGCGGAAGGTGATCTGACTGCTGATGTGGATGTGAATCAAAAAGACGAACTGGGCATTTTAGCCCAGACATTGCGGGAAATGGTCGCAAAATTACGTGAAATTGTCTCTGAAGTGCAATTAGCCTCAGCCAATGTGGCCTCAGGTTCTGAAGAAATGAGCGCTTCCGCAGAACAGCTTTCCCAGGGAGCAACAGAGCAGGCCGCATCTGTGGAAGAAGTGTCGTCCAGCATGGAGCAGATGACTGCCAATATCCGCCAGAACGCAGATAATGCCAGTCAGACAGAAAAAATCGCTCTCAAGGCAGCGCAAGACACCCAGAGCAGCGGTCAGGCCGTGGCCCAGGCTGTGGAAGCCATGAAAAATATCGCAGGGAAAATCTCCATTGTGGAAGAAATTGCCCGTCAGACCAACTTGCTGGCCTTAAATGCCGCTATTGAAGCAGCGCGGGCCGGAGAACATGGCAAGGGCTTTGCCGTGGTGGCGGCAGAAG
>JAAYGZ010000033.1 GCA_012727515.1 Desulfovibrionales bacterium | reverse complement strand
GTCGAGGGATCTCTGTACTGAACCTGTCGAAGGAATATCGGGATTCCTCCGCTCCTGCCACCCGCCGCACTTTGTTCGCGGTTGCAGTCGGTCGGAATGACAAATGAGAAATTGTCTATCATCTTGTGATTGTTAAAGATACGTTTCTCCATAGAAACAAGGCTCGGCATTTGTTCGTACCATCTGATCGTGCCATGGAAACGATGAATCTGCGTACAGGATGTAATCTAGCTCTGCCCCGGCTTTATGGCGGGCACTATGTCACTGTTGTGTCTGTTTGAACGCGCAGTGCTTTATCCGAATCGGTTACAAACATTTTTCAGATCATCAAGATGCACTGGCTTGGGCATGGCGTCATCCAGTCCGGCCGCTAAAAATTCGGCCTGGTTTGAGTCTGTCAGCAGAGCCGTTACCGCAACAATGGGCACTCTGGACTGACTGCCTTTGCGCTGTTCTTCTTCGCGAATACGCCTGGTGGCCTCCCAGCCGTCCATGCCAGGCATCATGATGTCCATAAAAATAAGGTCCACATCAGCTTCCTGCCATTTTTTTATGGCCTCTTTCCCGTTATCCACACAAAGAGGGGAATGGCCTAATTTGCGCAAAATACTGGCCAACAGGGTCTGGGCAATGGGGTCATCTTCAGCCACAAGAATAGTCAGGCCGCTTTCTTTTCGGGGCGCTGGTGAGTCCTGATTTACCTTGGCTTCAGGATGTTGGGCCTGCGCTTTATGCAAAGGCAGGGTCACGGCAACAGTTGTCCCCACGCCAACAGCACTCTCAAGGCTCACGCTTCCACCCATAAGATCGACTAATTGCTTGACAATAGACAGGCCAAGGCCAGTGCCTGCCAGAAGCCTTTTTCCAGTTCCCCTGGACTGGGCATAGGGCTGAAACAATATGTCCAGTTGGTCGGCAGGAATGCCTATCCCTGTATCCTGTACCCTGAGCCGCACAGGAAGTATGTGGTTTTTCTGTTCATTTTTCAAAATTGATAGTTGCAATGTCACATCCCCCTGGTCAGTAAATTTCACTGCGTTGCTGATCAGATTAAGAACTATCTGCCGAATACGATCTGGGTCACCATGAAGCATTTCAGGAACATCTTCGTCAATATTCAAATGCAAAGTTATGTTTTTGGATTCGGTCTGCGCTCGGAAAAGATTGGGAATAGAGCGGAACAGTTCATTGATTGCAAAGTCTGTCTCCTCTGTTTCCATTTTTCCGGCTTCCATTTTGGAAAAATCCAGAAGATCATTGATAAGATTAATCAGGGATTTTACCGCGATGACACCGGTATCAACAAAGTCTTTTTGTTCGTGATCAAGAGCTGTCATGTCCAAAAGCTGGAGTATGCCGAACAGCCCACTTATGGGGGTGCGGATTTCATGGGTCATGAAAGCCAGAAAATCAGCCTTGGCCTGTACTGCTGCCTCTGCTGTTTCCTTGGCCTGGCGCAGACTGGCTTCTGTTGCAACTCGCCTGGATATTTCTTCTTTAAGCAGGGCATTGGTTTGGCTCAGGTCGTCGGCCTGACGTTGCAGGCGTTCTTTGTTGCGCAAGGTAAGAAAAACCAATGCCGTGCCCAGAACAGCCAGGGCCAGGGCCATTATCTGAGGAAGCTGTGAGTGCGTGTGACTTGAGTCAAAGGAGAGATCAAGACGCCAATAACCACCAGAAACCGGTATGTTCTGATGAACAGCAAAGGAGTGGACAATATCCTGCGCAGAGCTGGCAATAATCACAGGTTCCTGGTCTGTATCCAGGTGACGTGACAAGCAATAATTATAGCCCTGTGCTTCAAGATCATCAAATGGGACATTGGCAAACAGGTCTGTAGTCATAATTTTGGCCACCACCAGACCCCAGAATTTATTTTCTCCGTTTTGCTCCAGAAACACTGGCTTGCGCAGAAAAAAACCATTTCCTCCCTGGCGCATGTTCACTGGCCCGGCCAGGATAGAAGACCTGGTGGCAATAGCCTCGGCAACTTCTGTGCGACGTTCAGGATCGCTGAGTAAATCATGGCCAATGGCAGCTTCATTTCCAGCCAGCGGATAAATACTGCTGACAATGCCTTCCGGAGCCAAATTCAAAGCGCTGATAATGGAGTTTTCGTTGAGAAGATTTGCGGCATAGGCTTCAAAGTCTTTAATCTGGCCGGTATGATTTTTAACCATTGCTGCCAGCGCTGTGAGTGGCGTTTCGGCCTGGCGCAGTGCATGGCTGATACGACTTGCCTGATGCGCAAGATGCCCTTCAAGAATGCGCAGGTGATCAAGATGGGTGTTTTTGGACAGTGCGCGCACATAGCCAGTGCCCAAGGCAAGTAAGACAATAAAGGTCAGTATAGCGCCAAGATAGGCCTTGTTCCATGAGGGTATTGTTTTCTTCGTCATGTCCTGCTTAGGTTCCGTAGAGTAATCTTACACAAAAAGATTGTATGATCTGGCATATCTCTTCCAGGGTGCGGGTTTGCTCAAATGAAGGCAAAAATGCTCTAACGTATGGGTCAGGAAAGTATGTGTCCCCTCCTTTTTTGAGCATGTATCCCAGGGCCAGGGACATAGCCCAGCACTGCACCCCACGTTGCGGGATACAGTGCTGAACAGGACAAGGTATCGTTTGACACTATTTGACAGATTTGGAAGCAAAATCAAGGGGTAAGGAGCAGAAGAACGCTGCACAGCAGGGAATAATGGTGGGCCCACCAGGGGTCGAACCTGGGACCATCCGGTTATGAGCCGGGGGCTCTGCCAACTGAGCTATGGGCCCACAGTGCAAACGCGCAAACGGGGGTTATGTTTTTGCTGTGGAGTTTGTCAAGGTACGCCTTGCTTCTTTTACATGGCTGATGGCTGCCTTACCAGCCAAAGCGCCTTCTCCCACAGCAACGCTGATCTGCATAAATCTGCCTACGCAATCTCCAGCCGCAAAAACACCAGGCACATTGGTGCGCTGATCGCGGTCTGTTTCAATAAACTGTCCATTGCGCACCAAGCCTAAGGTATAGGCAAAGTCACTTGATGATGCCTGGCCCATAGCAATAAAAAGCCCTTGCGCCTCCAAAGTTGTTCCATCGGTAAAAACAACCCGCTCCAGGCTGGGTGCGCCTTCCAGGGTCTGAACAGCCTGCATACGCACAGGGATATTGTTTTCACGCAAGCGGTCGAGAAAATCCTGGGTCATGCTGGTTTCCTTGCCCTGGGTACACAGGCTCACCTGTTGTGTGTACTGTAACAGCTCAAGGGCCTGGTTGGCTGCAAAATTACCTTCTCCGATCACAAGCACAGGCTTGCCACGCATAAAAAAACCATCGCAACTCACACAATATGACACGCCCTTGCCCTCATAGTCAGCCAGGTTGGCAATACCAGGACGAATGCGCGACACTCCGGTCGCCAAAATAAGCGCATGAGCCTCTATTTCGTTTTCTTCGGTTTTGGCGATAAAAAATCCGCGTTCATCTTGGTGAATGCCCAAAACGCGGTCGCAATGCAGTTGCGCTCCAAACTTTGCAGCCTGCTGACACCCCCGCTCTATCAATTCTTTACCGGAAATTGTGTCCACAAAGCCAAAATAATTGTCAATATCATAGTCTCCAGCCACTTTGGGAGCGCAGCCAAGAATACGTGTACGCATACCGGCGCGGGCCGTATAAATGGCAGCAGACAGCCCTGCAGGGCCTTGCCCGATGATTAAAATATCTACTGTTTCCATATCGGCTCCTCACAGCACCCAGGCTGTCTCTATAATTTATAGCCAATCATGCGCAGAAAATGCGAGCGCCTGGCCTTGTCATCCTCTGTTTCCACGCCCTTGGAGGCAAAGCCGTCAATAACACCCAAAATGCCTCTGCCCTGTTCAGTCTGCGCTACAACAACCTGCACAGGATTGGCTGTGGCGCAAAAAAGGCGAACCACTTCAGGCACATTTTGAATTGTATTGACCACATTGATAGGAAACATATCTCTCATAAAAAGAACAAAGCTATGCCCTGCGGACAAGGCCTGGGCATTGGCCGTGGCCAGCGCAATCAACTCTTCATCCGTGCCGGAAGTGCGGATCAGGCACACATCAGAGGCCTCACAAAAAGCCAGACCAAATTTAGCTCCTGGCACAGCATTGACCATGGCCTCGTGAATATCTTCCACTGTTTTGATAAAATGGGACATGCCCAGAATCATATTCAGCTGTAATGGATTAATAATAGAAACAAGTGATAACTCCATAATAGCATCCTCTTTATAAAAAATAACGCACAGGATCAGGGTTATAACAATGACGACAAAACTTGAGTACTGCGATCAAAAGGTTTGAGTGCGGCATAGACCACACCTTCAGAATCAGGAATATTTTTGGCACGCAATACTTTCATAATTTTTTCATATAATGCGTCCAGATCAACATACTGGGCCACTGACTTATATTCAGGCGCAATCAATACAGAAGAATATACGGGCTGATTATCAACATCATGGCCATTAAGAATAATCATGCTGTAATGTCGTCCATCTGCGTCAAAATCAAGACGACATTCTTTGACATCTGTATTGGTGATGGTGTTGAGATT
>JAAYGZ010000373.1 GCA_012727515.1 Desulfovibrionales bacterium | reverse complement strand
TAAGCCTGCTTTGTGATATACAAGGCGGGGCGCAACCTTGATGACCTGGAATACCATGACCACACGCACTCGCTTCTCCCTTTCTCTGACAGGCGAATTCTGGCTGGCCAGTCTGCTTGTTATTTTTACCACTGTTTCCATCCGATTGGCTGAATATGCTCAGTGGTGCAATCCAGCATTTTTTGTTGATGGCGAACACCTTATGGCAACTCATGATGCCTATGTGTGGCTGGCAGGTGTCAAGGGAATAGGAAATTTCATTACTGATCCATTTACTCGTATTTTAGCCGCAATGCACAGCCTGACAGGAGTGCCACTGGACGTTCTTGGTTTTTGGTCACCGCTTCTTTTTATACCTTTACTTGCCTTTCCCATCTGTCTCTTAACCCGCTTTCTTCGACTGACAGAAGGCGGGCTTGTGTTTGGCATTCTTGCTACATCTGGGATCGGCTTTCTTGTCCGTACCAGGCTTGGATTTTGTGATACAGATATTGTTAACCTGCTGTTTCCTGTGGCCATGGTCAGCACCCTGGCACTTTGGCTCCATGAAATGAGAGACGCACCAAGCCATGAAAGCCAGACGTACCGTATGCGCCAGATGATGTGGGCTTTTTTAGTGGGTGTTCTAGGACGGATTTCCATATTTGTGTATCCTGGCAGCTCAAGCATTCTCCTGCCAGCCTTGGGGTTGGCTGTTTTGATTGGCGCCTGGCAGGTGCGTCGCGATGATCGCCTGCTCTTTGCTCACGGCTTACTGCTTATCTTTGCGCTGATTTTTTCCGGCTGGCCAAGTATTGTGCTGATAGGAGCCTGGACAGCCTGGGCGTCTGGGAAAAAGGATATGCCGGTTATGCTTCAGCTTGGAACTTTGGCAGGTCTTTTCCTGATCGCGGCATTTCAGGGAAGTTTTTCTGAAATTGTGCAAGCGCTGGTGTACAGGCTTTATCTGTACACTAAAATGGGCACACCAGATATGGTGAATAATGCTACAGGGCTAAAGCTTCCTGATATTGCTCAAAGTGTACGCGAAGCTCAGAACCTGGACTGGAGTCTGCTTGGGCCGCGCCTGGGTGGAAACTGGGTTGTTTTTATCCTGGGTATGCTTGGTTTTGGACTTATCGCTTGGAGAAAGCCTGCGGTGCTTGTTTTTCTGCCTTTTTTGGCTTTGGGTCTGGCCAGCGTAAAGTTTGGCAATCGCTTCACCATGTACGGCACTGTTGGTGTGGGTGTAGGGTTGGGGCTGGGTTTGAGTGAACTTATGGTTATGTTCAGGCAAAGTCAGGGGCGACGCTGGATTGCCCAGTTATCCATGGCCTGTGTTGCGCTATGGCCTTCGGCCCAGCTTATGGATCGCGTCAGCCCTGTGCCAGTGCTGCCACAAACATACGCCCAGGCCTTTGTGGAGTTGCGTAACAGTACTGAGCCTGATGCCCTGCTCTGGCAGTGGTGGGACTATGGCTATGCTGCCCAGTATTTTGCAGAACGGGCCACCATGGGCGATGGTTCACGGCATGATGGGGCTATTTTATATCCTCTGGCCAAAGTCCATACCGCAGAGTCATCCAGGCATGCTCGCCAGATGATGCAGTATTTTGGGCAAACAGTGCTGGATGATGGGTTGAGAACAACACCTGATCGCCGCGCAGCGTTGCTTATCGGCAATCCTTTAGCAGAACTCAGGGCGCTGGATGCCCGCGAGGCCCAGAATTTTGTTGCAGAACTGGCTGTTGAGGAAAAACAGCTTGTCTCTGTCGTGCCCAATTACCTTGTCCTGTCC
>JAAYGZ010000372.1 GCA_012727515.1 Desulfovibrionales bacterium | reverse complement strand
GGCCATGCACATGGCTCCGTGCACAAAGACTTCAAGTTCCATGTCCGGAGCCTGGGTACGCAGGGCGCGGATATGACGGCAGCTCAGTTCCCTGGCCACATTGACGCGGGTTACGCCCTGAGCCTGCCAAAAGCGTACAGCCGCGGAATTAGAGGTATTGGCCTGGGTAGAAAGATGGATGGGCAGGTGGGGAGCCAGGGTTCGCGCCAGGTCCAACACGCCTGGATCAGCAATAATAAGGGCGTCCACGTCTGTATCGGCCAGGCGTTGTATATAGTCCCGCACCAGAGGTATATGGTGCTCCCAGGCCAGAAGGTTTAACGTAAAATAGACCTTGGCCCCGCGTACATGGGCTGTGGCCACGGCCTGTGGCAGCTCGGTAAAGCTGAATCCACCAGACTTGGCGCGCAGGTTCAGAGCCTGTCCGCCCAGGTACACCGCATCTGCGCCATAGAGCAGGGCTGTTTCCAGTTTGTCAGCATCAGCGGCTGGAACTAAAAGTTCAGGTATAAGCATGGCTATGAGCCTGTGGGCAGACCAAGGCGTTGGCGATGGGCTTTCATGCGCTCCAGGATTGCATAGGATGCGCGCAGTCCGCCCTTGCCCCGGCCCAGATGGATATTTGGTTTGTTTGCGCCATGAAAATCAGAGCCTGCGCTTTCCAACAGATCAAGTTTTTTACACATGGCTGCGTACGCATTGGTCTGGGCCTGGGTGTGCATGGAATAGATGGTTTCAACCCCGTCCAAACCCAGATCCTTCAAATCTTTCACGGTTTTTTCCAGGGCCGTGCCCTCAAGTCGCAAGGTGCAGGGATGGGCTAAAATAACTGTCGCTCCTTCATCTTTAAGCACGGAAATGGCCTGGCTTGGGCTGAGTTTGGCCTTGGGCGCATAGCCTTTTGTTCCGGGGCGCAGCCAATGGGTAAAGGCATCAGTCATATCCCTGGCCACGCCCTTGTGTATTAAAAGCTGGGCAATATGGGGGCGGCCAATGGTGCCGCCAGTGGCTGTTGCGGTCAGCTCTGCATAGGTCACGGGAACGCCAGCCACATTGAGATTGGCAATGATGGCCTCATTGCGCTGCTGACGCAGTGTGGTCAGATGATGCAGTTCTGTGTGCAGGCGTTTGGGAGTGGCTGGAATCCACAAACCAAGAATATGCATACTGCCCTGAGCAACATGCACGCTTAATTCACAGCCAGGGATAACTTCCAGGCCCAGTTCCTGGCCAGCGGCACAGGCTTCTGGCAGGCCCTGCACAGTGTCGTGGTCTGTAACAGCAATGGCGCGCAGGCCAAGACGCACGGCCAGGGAGACTAATTCACGCGGAGTACAGGTTCCGTCCGAGGCCGTGGTATGGGTATGTAAATCAATTTCAGACATGAGCCTAGAAATCCAGGGTTTTTTTCCAGCACAGAGCCAGTTTTTCAACGTCCATATCAACCAGCACCTGCTGGGCGTCACGCAGGATCAGGCGGCCAGACTCCGTGGTTGTGCCTATGGGAGCCATGAAATCTCCGGCAAAAAGTGCTTCAAAGTCAGCAGCATGTTCAGGCTTGACCGTGACCACAAAGCGGCTGGCAGATTCACTGTACATGCGCTGTTCAGGAAGCGGGCAATCCAGATGAGGCACGGCAGCCAGGTCAAGATCAGCCCCGATTCTGCCGGCCAGGGCCATTTCTGCCACTGCTACGGCCAGGCCACCGTCTGAAATGTCATGGACTGCTGTGACAAGGCCCTGGGTAATGGCTTTGTGCAGCAGTTCGTAGCGGGTTCGCGCTGCCAGGGCATCCACCTGGGGCACATTGCCGCACAGGCCCAGGAAATCCGCGTATTCAGAGCCGCCAATTTCATTGCGCGTCAGGCCAAGCACATAGAGTATTTCACCTGGACGCTTGAAATCCGAAGTCATGGTCTGGGTGCAGTCTTCGATCACCCCCATGACAGAAAAAAGCACAGTGGGTGGAATAGAAATTTTAGTGCCACCGCCCGTGTAATCATTTTTCATGGAATCCTTGCCTGACACGCAAGGCACACCATAGGCCAGGCAATAATGGGCCAGGGCCTGGTTGGCGCGGACCAGTTGGGCCAGCTTATAGTGTCCATCAGGAGTTTTTTCCGATTGCACCGGGTCGCACCAGCAAAAATTATCCACTCCAGCCAGGTAGTGGATGTCTGCGCCAGTGGCCACGGCATTGCGT
>JAAYGZ010000371.1 GCA_012727515.1 Desulfovibrionales bacterium | reverse complement strand
GCGCGTACCACTTTAACCCGGTCTGCTGAAGCTGCTTCATGCGCGGCAAGAGGACAGGCCAAAGTGCTGACCTGGGTCTGGGCGTGTTCAAAAGGAGCTAACAGTTCGCCAAGCATTGCAGGGTGCAGGGCTGGCTCATCACCCTGAACATTAACAATAATGCTTTCCGGAGCCGGGCATAATGTCCGTGCAGCTTCTAAAACTCTATCTGTGCCACTGGCGTGATCCGGGCTGGTCATAATCACCGGCACATGCAGGGCCTGGGCCGCCTGCTCAATACGAGCGTCATCTGTGGCCAGCCAGACCTGATCAATGAGCGGGCACTGTTTGGTGCGGGTATACACATGCCAGAACATGGGCTGTCCGTGAATACGGGCCAGGGGCTTGCCTGGAAAACGAGAGCTGGCGTAGCGGGCCGGGATAAAGGCAATGGTCTCAGCCATGAATATTCTCCGCAAGAATGCGCATCAGTAGCGCACAGTGCCTGGACGTGGCTCCCTGGCGGGAGCGCACATAGTCCTGTGTTTTCTGAATAAGCGCCTCGCGTGCAGGAGCAGGGCTCACAAGAATACGGGCCAGCTCAGGCACATCTGTACTGCGCAGAACCAAAGAGGAAAAAATATCCTGGCCAACCCAGGAAAAATTGCGGGTATATGGGCCAACTACGGGCTGAACACCATGCGACAGGGGTTCCAGAAAATTCTGCCCGCCCAGATTCACCAGGCTTCCGCCAACAAAAGCGCGGTGCGCCAGGGCATAGGCAAAGCCAAGCTCCCCAAAACGATCACCAAGCAGGATATCTCCGGGCCGGACAGGAGTTTTCTGTGCTGAACTGCGCCGCACTGGCTTGCCCAGGGCAGCAAGACGCCTGGCCCAGGGTTCACAGCGGTCCATGTGCCGGGGAAAAAGTCCAAGCACAACAAAGGGCGCAAGCCTGTGCATATGGTCCATAAGGCTCATCACCAGATCTTCTTCCTCTGCACGCACAGAGCCAAGCACAATAAAGGGCACATGCGCAGGCACAATGGGCCGCAATGGATTAGGGTCTGACGCGCTCATACTCTGAACAACGCGGTCAAACTTCATATTGCCTGTAACCTGAACCTGCGCCCTGCCAAACACAAGGCCAAAGCGCAGAGCGTCTTCTGCAGAAATGGCCGCGATCCGGGCCGGTGCTACTGTGCGCAGCATTGGGGCCAGGGCCAGATACCTGGCCAGAGAAGTGGTGCTCATGCGGGCATTGATAACCACAACAGGCACAGCACAGTCAGTACAGGCCATGAGCAGGCCAGGCCACAGCTCTGTTTCCACCAGCACTACCACCTTGGGAGCCACGCGCCGCATGGCCCGGCGCATGAGCAGTGGCATATCAAAAGGCAGGTAGCGGGCAGTAAGAGAAATATCTGTGCGCTCTGTGCGCAGCAGGTTCAGGCCCTGAGCGGTGCACGAGGTGGCCAAAACGCGCAATGTGGCGTTTTCCTGAGGATGCTTAAGGTCTGAATGAGCAAGCAACGTGGCAATAAGGGCGCATTCCCCTGCTGATGCCCCTTGAATCCAGATATCGCACTCTTGGGGAAGGCCCAGGCCGCAGCGTTGCACCCAGCCCTGGCGCAACCTGGGTGACAGGGCCAGGAATGGAAGCGCCAGCATCCAGAGCAGCCCATAGAGCAGACAGACAAGAGTGCTCAGCACTGAGCAGACATCCATGATTTCTTGCGCAGTCCTAAGGTAATGAGTCGGTCTAAAAGAGCTGCAAACGAAAGCCCTACGTTTTGTGCTTCCTGGGGCAGCAGGCTGGTGGCAGTCATGCCCGGCAAGGTATTGACTTCAAGCACATACGGCTGTCCATCCTGACCAACCATAAAATCTGTACGACTATAGTCGCACAAGCCAAGGGCCTGGTGTGCAGCAGAAGCCATGGCTTGCAGTGTTGCGGTCAGTTCTGCTGAAACAGGCGCCGGGCATATTTCTTCTGACGCACCAACTTCGTATTTGCTGGTGTAGTCAAAAAACACTCCTGCCTTGGGGCGAATAAGAATGGGTGGCAGGGTGTAGCCT
>JAAYGZ010000032.1 GCA_012727515.1 Desulfovibrionales bacterium | reverse complement strand
GGGTGGAGTTGATCTCAAGAATTGCTATCAGTGCGCCACCTGTTCTGTCGTATGTCCCATGTCTCCTGCCGAAAATCCCTACCCGCGCAAAGAAATGATCTGGGCGCAGTGGGGTTTGCAGGATAAATTGACCAACGATATTGATATCTGGCTGTGCCATAATTGCGGCACCTGTTCAGAACTCTGCCCTCGTGGAGCCAAGCCAGCAGATTTGATGGGAGCCATGCGCAATATGGCCTATCGCAAGCTGGTTCCGCCCACGATTATTGGCGCCTGGATGAGCTCGCCCAAGTACCTGCCCATTCTTGCAGGCATTCCTGCGGGTATCTGGGCCATTATCTGGATGATCCGGGCAGCCTTGGTTGGCAGTTTCTTCCCCCTGACAGAAGATGGCCAGATTGTGTATGGCAATCTGTTTCCCGGTGACTTTACCATAGACCCGCTGTTTGGACTTACAGCTGTCTTTGTGCTGATCTGCTTTGGCCTGGGAATAAAAAACATGATTGAGGGCTTTAAGAACACGGTGCCCTCAACCTTTGTCATTGGGTACAAAAAGCCTTCACTCAAAGATGCCATTATTGACACCATCAAATATGACATTCTGCAACACTCCCGCTTCAAAAATTGCGTGGACAGTGCAGAAGATGATGAACGAGTCAAGGGCCATCAGATCTTATTCTATGGTTTTGTGGCCTGCTTTATTGTTACCTCTATTGTTGCTGCCACGCATTGGGGCGGTAAAGTCATTGAGTTCCTCGCACCTATTGGCCATACACCAATGCCTTTGTGGCATCCGGTGAAGATTCTGGCCAATATTGGCGCGCTGCTCTTGCTGGGTGGTTTGACCCTGCTGACACGTCGTCGCCTGAATCTGGATACGAAAAAATTCAGATCCAACTACTATGACTGGTATCTGCTGGGCGTGATCTGGGTTGTGGCCCTGACAGGTATTGGCGCAGAGGTGTTCCGCTTGGCCGGAGCTGCTCCGCTGGCATTCTTTACCTATTATATCCATTTGGTCAGTGTGTTCATGCTGATTGCATATCTGCCGTGGTCCAAGCTGGGTCATCTGGTTTATCGCACCACTGCACTGATTTACGCTCGTTATGTTGGCCGGTTGCCCATTGATGAAAAGCTCATCGAAGACGATAAAATCTTTGTTATTTAATTAAAGGAGGACACCATGTCTGAAGCTCGTAAAATTTTCCCCATGGATACGTTCGTTGCCTACATGAAAGGTGACGCCAATGATTCTGTAGCGGAAATGCTGGCCTACCTGACTCAGAAAGATCTGGACGCTGAGTTCACCCCATTTGCAGCGGCTCTGTCCAAGGCATGGATTTATGAGCAGCATCCCGAACTGACCAAGATGTCCAAGGGTCAGATGGTTGAGTTGGGAAGCTCTGTTTCAGTTGCTGCTATGCCGGTTAAGGCCAAGACTGAAGTAGATGAAGTGTTCGCAAAGCTGGCTGACTACAGAGCACAAATCGTAGCGAAAAATGCAAAAATTGATGAGCTGGGCAAGGCCCTGGAAGCCAAAGATGCAGAAATCGCAGCGTTGAACGCCAAGGTCAAAGAATTTGAAGGCCAGAAAACAGGTGAAGCAGAGGCACTGTTTGTGACCACCGAGGCTCGCATTGTTGAGTTTACTGGCAAACTGGAAGCCCTGCTCAAAGAAGTTGAAGAAGTGAAAAAGACCGGCGTGGTGGTGGCTGGTGTGGCCGGTGTTGCTGCTGCTGGTGCGGCTGCTCCGGCTGCTGACGGTGGTGCTGGTGCTCCGGCTGAAGTTGGCGCTGGCGATGATTTTGGCTTTGCTGGCGGTGCTCAGGATCCGTTTGCTGATTCCGCCTGGTAGTCTCTACCGTGTCCATGTTCAGGGCTTCCTCTTTGTGGGGAGGCCCTTTTTTTATGACTGTGCCCTGAGCCATGAACCAGGCCTATGTATCCACTTGTTGTCCTGCTGACTGATTTTGGTCATCGTGACCCGTATGTAGGCCAGATAAAAGGGGCGCTGCTTTCTCATGCGCCGCAGATGCGCTGTGTTGATTTATGTCACGAAGTGCAGCCGTATCAAATCAGCCAGGCTTCTTTTCTGCTGCGCTCCAGTCACGAACACTTTCCCGAGCAAACAATTTTTCTCTGTGTGGTTGATCCTGGCGTAGGCTCATCCCGTGCCCTGCTTGCAGCTCGCTGGAACGGGCGAACCTATCTTGCTCCGGATAACGGGCTGCTG
>JAAYGZ010000370.1 GCA_012727515.1 Desulfovibrionales bacterium | reverse complement strand
CCCCAGGACCACATCCACATTTGCCAGCCCAAGATCTGCATCCAAAATAACACAGCGCCGTCCAAGGCGGGTCAGACAAAGCGCCAGGTTGACAGATAAATTTGTTTTTCCAACTCCGCCTTTGCCGGACGTGACGGAAAGTACCAAGGGAAACGCAGTACTCATGCTGGGTATGTCCTCGTGCGTGGTTTTAGTTGGTAGGCTGGGGCAGTTCGTGCCGCAGCAGGAGTTTCCATATATCTTGATTCTTGGGTTGAACCAGGGAGTTTTTCAGTTCCGGGCCGACAGACAATAAAGATATAGGCAGACCAGAAAGTGTTGTCTGGTTGAGTATCTCCCCGTAGCTACAGGCTTCATCCAGTTTCGTCCAGATGACGCTGGAGGCCGCAGCACCGCGCAGTCTGGACGAAAACATTTCCATCTGGGCAGAGCTGAACAGGGGGCTTAACACCAGATGAACATGCAGGGCAGGCAAGGCTCCGCCAGAAATTTCATGCAGCCAGGTGTCGATATTCTGGCGTCCGGGCACACCAGGCACATCAATAAAAACAATATCATGGGCCTGGGCATCCTGGGGCAAAGCAGCCCAATGCTCTGGAGTGCTGACCTCGCGGTAGGACAAGCCAGAGAGTTCCGCATAATGGCGCAGGTAAAGCCGGCCTTTGCCCTGGGAATGATCAGCGTTCACCACCATAATGCGCTGCTGGGGCTGTTTTTTCTGCATGGCCAGGGCCAGGCGCAGCAAGGTGCTGGTTTTGCCACAGCCATGGGGGCCTGACAAAATATGAAATTTGTGCTCCCAGCAGGTATGCAGCCAGGGGCGCACACTGAGCATATCATCCATGACAGTCAGGGTTGGCTCATCAGGGCGTCGGCGAAATTTTTCCCACAAACTGATGAGCACGTCCTGGCGCACGCCTTCGCGCTCCAGATAATCAAGGACCACTTGCTGGCGTGGGGTGAGCAGGCCCAGATCCATCTGAGGCTTGAGCACTGCCAGAAGCTGCTTGCGCAACTGGGTCCATTCTTCGCGCAACTGATTCCATTCTCCGCTTGTAGGCGGTTCGGCCACGGGTATTTCCGGCATAGCAGGGCCTGGATCATCCAGGGCGGCCATGATTTCATAGTGCGGCCCATTTTCATGGGCTAGTGTTTGGGTGCTTAAAATAATGGCGTCCGGGCCAAGCTCGGCCTTAATCCGGGCCATGATTTCCTTGGTGCTGGGGCCAGTGAAGGTTTTAACGCGCATGTTTTAGACCTCCACCATGGCTACGGATTCAAGACGAATATCAGCTGGAATTTCGGCCTGGGAAATAACAGGCAGCGTTGGCAGAAAGCGGGCCAGAAGCTGGGCCAGATGCTGGCGAACAACCGGCGAGGTCAGCAGCACGGCCTGGCCTTCAGAGACAATGCCTTTTTCCGATGCCTTGTTAATGGACTGGATAATGCGGTGAGCCAGGCCAGGCTCCATGGCCAGATAGGTTCCCTGCTCTGTGCGCTTGATGCTTTCCTGAAACATATTTTCCACAGCCGGGGCCAAAGAGATGATTGGCAGCAGATTGCTTGCTCCCAGATAGGGCTTGATAATGGTGCGGGCCAGGCGCTGGCGTACAAATTCCGTCAACTGATCAGCGTCTTTAATGGCATGGCCATAGTCAGCCAGGGTTTCGACAATGGTCAGCAAATCACGGATAGAGACATTTTCGCGCACCAGATTCTGCAGAACCTTCTGCACCGTGCCCAAAGTCAGGATGCCAGGCACCAGTTCTTCCACAGCCTTGGGCGCACGCTGAGAAAGATTGTCCAGCAGGGTCTGCACTTCCTGGCGGCCCAGGAATTCATGCAGGTTCTGCTTAAAAACTTCTGTCAGGTGCGTGGCAATAACCGTGGATGGATCGACCACGGTGTAGCCGGCCATAACAGCTTCATCTTTATTGGCTTCCGGAATCCACAGGGCTGGCAGATTAAAGGCTGGTTCCAATGTTTCAACACCCTTGATGGAATGGCGGGCATCGCCTGGGTCCATGGCCAGGTAATGGTCAATCATAATTTCTGCTGAAGCCACCCGGTTGCCCTTTATCTGCACCACATATTCCCCGGGCTTGAGCTGAAGATTGTCGCGCAAATGCAACGACGGAACAATGACACCCATATCCAGGGCAAACTGGCGCCGGATAGAGCGGATGCGGGCCAATAAATTACCGCTTTGTTCTTCATCCACCAGCGGAATAAGACCGTATCCCACTTCCAGTTCCATAAGATCAAGGGGCAGCAGGGCCTGAACTTCTTCCGGAGTATCAGGAGCTGACGGGCCTTTTTTCCTGGACTCAGGCTTTGCACTCTGCTCTTCAGCCTGAATACGCTCTGAAATCACAGACAGGCCAAACAGGGCACAGGATAAGGTTAAAAAAGCAATGGTTGGCATACCCGGAACCATGGCAAAAAGCAGCAATACACCGGACACAAGCTTTAAGGCACGAGGATGATTGGTCAACTGGCCGATAAATTCCTCGCCCATGCGTGCTTCAGATGCTGCGCGGCTGACAATGATACCGGCTGAGGTAGAGGTGATAAGTGAAGGAATGGTGGCAACCAGGCCATCACCAATGGTCAGCAGGGTATAGATCTGTGCGGCCTCCATCCAGCTCAGGTTGTGCTGAAACACGCCAATAAAAAATCCACCAATGACATTGATCATGGTGATGAACAGACCAGCATTGACGTCTCCGGAGACAAACTTGCCTGCGCCGTCCATGGCGCCGTAAAAATCTGCTTCGCGGCGCAGGTTTTCACGTTGGCGCACGGCCTCGACCTCATCAATGAGTCCGGCATTAAGATCTGCCTCAATGGCCATTTGCTTGCCTGGCATGGCATCAAGGGTAAAACGGGCCGCGACTTCAGCAATACGTGTGGTACCAGCCACAATAACTGTTTTGTTCAGGGTAAAGAGAATGAAAAAGATAACAATACCAATGGCGTAATTTCCGCCAACAACAAATTCTCCAAAGGCCTGAATAACCTTGCCTGCTGCTGATGTGCCTTCTGCGCCGTGCAGCAGGATCAGGCGGGTTGAGGCCACGTTCAGGGCCAGGCGCAGCAAGGTGGTGACCAGAAGAACAGAAGGAAAAATGGAAAATTCCAGCGGCGAGGTCATAAACATGGACGTAATAAGAATGACCAGGCTGAAGGAGATGGAAAAGGCCATAAGAATATCAAGAATAATGGTTGGCAAAGGAACGAGCATGACAAAAAGAACAACAACCACGGCACTGGCTAAAAGGATATCGCCTTGCTTGGTGAATCGCTTGTAATTGATGGTCATGGTCTCGGTATGTGTAGCCATTTTTTTGACATCCTTGGTCTAGGGGATTTAGCCCTGGCGTGGTCGTGCTTTATAGACCTGGGCCAGCACTGCGGCAACAGCCTGGTAAAATTCCTCGGGGATAATGTCCCCAACCTCGACCATTTTATACAAAGCCCGTGCCAGAGGCTTGTTTTCGCGCACAGGCACATTGTTTTGTCTGGCTATTTCCTTGATACGCTCGGCAACAGCGCCAGCGCCCTTGGCCAGCACCTGGGGTGCCGGGGCTTCCATGACATTATAGCGGATAGCAATGGCCAGGTGCGTGGGGTTGGTAATGACCACGTCGGCCTTGGGCACGTCGTTCATCATGCGCCGTTGCATGACAGCCATCATTTTCTGGCGCTGCTTACTCTTGATGACCGGATCTCCCTCGGCCTGCTTGCGTTCATCCTTAATTTCGCTTTTGGTCATTTTTATATTTTCTTCGTATTTCCAGCGCGTGTAGAGCAGATCAGCAATACCAATCAGCAGCATGGGGGCCAGGGCATAGTAAAACATGCTCTGGCCGGCTTTTAGAATATACGCAGCAATGTTCAGTGGCGCCTGGTAAAAAAGAGGCAGAACTTCATGGATGGCTCGTTTCAGAACAATATATGGCCCAATGGCCACGGCTGCGGCCATAAGAACGCTTTTGGCCAGCCGGACCAGCATGTCTTTACTTAAAATCAGCCTTTTTAAGCCAGCTGCGATATTAAAGCCCTTAAACTTTGGCTTGAAAATTTTGGGAGCCCAGAGTTTGCCTACTTGTAAGCGCATGACAATATACGCGCTTATGGCAATAAGCAGGGCAATGGGCAGGACCATAACTGCCAGACTCACCATGCAGCGCTGAAACAGGGCATAGACCGAGGCTGTGGTCAATTCCATGGCAAAGCCGTCCTGAAAAAACCAGCGCATCAGGGTTGTTATTTCGTCACGAATTGTCGTCAGATAGACCTGCAGGCCCAGGATCGCCACAAGAAGCAGGACTGGCTTGGATAATTCCTGGCTTTTGGGGACGCTACCTTCACCTCGGGCTTTTTTACGCCGTTTGGGGGTAGCCTGCTCGGTACGACTCGGATCTTTTGCCATGGCATCCTGGAGGGATCAGCGCATCGCGTTGATCAGTGTGGTGAATAAAAAAGGCATTTTTGAGATAAAGCCTTCCATATATAAGGAAATAATATTGAAAATCAGGCTCAGAAATAAAAATCCAATGCCGATTTTAAGGGGAAAGCCCACAATGAGCACATTCATTTGCGGTGAAGCTCTGGAAACCAGAGCCAGGGCCAGGTCAACCAGAAGCAGGGCAGCCATGACCGGGGCGGCGATCTGGATTGAGAGAAGAAAGAGCTGGCCGGAAAGACTGATGATCTGCTCTCCGATCCGGGGAGAGATAACCAGCGCGCCCGGAGGAATAAGGTCAAAGGATTTTAATAATCCGTCAAAAAGGTAGAGATGGCCATTAAAGGCCAGAAAAGTCAGCAAACTGACCATGTACAAAAAATGAGCAGTCACAGCCTCGGTGGCGCCGGATTCCGGGTCAATGGCATTGACCATGGCAAAACCCATCTGAAAGCCAATTAATTGTCCGCCTGTCTGAATAGCGCCAAAAATAAAACGAATAGACAGCCCAAGGGCCAAACCAAGCACAAGTTCCTGAAACAGCATGATGCCAAGAGAAAGGGGGTGAGCCGGAAGCTGGGCACCAAGCATGGGCAGACGTGGCCACAGCGCAAAGGTCAGGGTCAGGCATAACACTGCTTTGGCAACATTGGGTATGGTCTGGCCGCCAAAAAAAGGCATGATAAAAAGCACCAGACTGATGCGCATCAAGGCCAGAACAAAACTCAAGATGACCAGCGGGTCGAAATTAAAGAGATCCATAGGTACACGCAGAGCAAAACATGGGCCAGGCCACAGTGGCGCTCATTGGGTCTGCCAGCGGCGCAGGGCATTAAAAAGATTGGTGCGGATACGCTTGTCTGGCCCGCAGAGGTGCAGCACTGCCTCCAGGGTCTGGCTGCGGGCAGTGCTGTCTTTAGACGGGCAGTCATTTTCCCAGACCGGGAGCTGCCATTGGCGGCAGGCCTGGGCAATGGTTTTTTTGTCCACCAGCAGCAAAGGGCGGATCAGGGTCAGACGTCCCTGAAAATAGGCTTCTTTGGGGGCCAGGCCATATACTTTACCTGTTTTTAAGGTGTTCATAAAAAACGTGGACACCAGGTCGTCAGTATTATGGCCCAGGGCCAGGTGGGTGAGTTTATAGTATTTACACAGCTCAAAAAATCGTTTGCGCCGTAGCCAGGCACAAAAAAAACACGGAGATTTTTTGCGATTTTCCGCTGAATGGGCGCGTGGTCCAAAATCAGTTGTTTCCACATGCCCGGCAATGCCGTGGGCCTGCATCCAGTCTGCCAGGGGGGCATGGGTACGGGCGTCAAAGCCAGGGTTAAGGTGGATAACAAATAATTCTATGGGAAAGGGAATAATGCGCTGGCGCAGCAACATGACCTGCAGCATGACCCAGCTGTCCATGCCTCCGGAAACAGCCAGGCCAATACGCGCTCCGTGCCAGATCATGCCCTGATCGTGCATAAGTTTTCCTGCCAGACTGAGACACGTTTGCTGGGCATAATGCAGTTTACCCCATTGGGCCATGCGTATCCTCCGATTTTTGGGAACATTGATATTTGACAGAGCGAACCTGTGCCTTAAGTAAGCCTGATTACGCGGTGCTTTCTCTGGACGGTTACGCTATAGAGCAGCACGGGGCGTGTAAAGTGGGATAAAATGCGTTGACAGGTATGGTATGATATGCGTATTTTTCAATGTTATTTTTTGGCGTATGGAAAAGTATAAGAGCATATAATAATTACTTGTTGTGAAGATATATCGGGAGGTGCAATGGCCAGAATAACTGTTGAAGATTGCTTGGAACAGGTCAATAACAGGTTTTTGATTGTGCAAATGGCTATCAAAAGGGTCAAGCAATACCATGAGGGCTATCCGCCACTTGTGCAAAGTAAAAACAAGGAAGTGGTCACTGCTCTGCGCGAAATTGCTGAAGGCAGGGTTATGCCAGACTGGAACAATCTGGTGTTTGACCACGATATTGAGGATCAGGATGCATAATGGCTGACAAGCGTGACTATTATGAAGTTCTTGGCGTAGAGCGCACTGCGTCCGGGGATGAAATCAAAAGTGCGTACCGCAAACTTGCACTGCAATACCATCCTGACCGTAATCCAGATAATGCAGAGGCTGAAGACAAATTCAAAGAAGCAGCCGAGGCTTACGAAGTATTAAGTGATGCTGGAAAGCGGACGCAATACGATCATTTTGGACACGCCGGGGTAAATGGCCAGGGCTTTGGTGATCATTTTCATAATGCGGAAGATGTATATAGCCGTTTTCAGGACGTTTTTGGTGATTTTTTTGGTTTCAGCGGAGTCGGGGGGCGCAAACGACCCCGATCCGGAGCAGATCTGCGCTATAACCTGAGTATTTCTTTTCGGGACGCAGCACGCGGAACAGAGGTTGATCTTACTATCCCCAAAAAAGAAGTATGCTCCGAATGCTCCGGCTCTGGCTCAGCTCCGGGGCATTTTCCAGAAACCTGTGCTCATTGTCGGGGCCAGGGGCAGGTAACGCAGACCCAGGGGTTTTTCCGCATTGCTGCGCCATGTCCTGTTTGTCGGGGCCAGGGCACGTTAATCACCCATCCGTGTGCCAAATGTCGGGGCTATGGCATAGCCCAGGTCAATAAAAACCTCAAAGTACGCATTCCGGCAGGCGTGGATAATGGCAGTCGGTTGCGTTTGCGCCAGGAAGGTGAGCCCGGAGAAAATGGCGGGCCACACGGTGATTTGTATGTGGTTATCTATGTTGATGAAGATGATGTCTTTACCCGTCGAGGCCAGGACTTAATCGTTGGCGCAGAAATTTCCATTGTACAGGCCATCTTAGGTGATAAAATTACAGTGCCCACCCTGGATGAGCCTGTGACCTTAGAAATTGCCAAGGGCATTCAATCCGGAAAAATTCTGCGCATGAAAGGCCTGGGTTTGCCTCATCTGGGCAGTACGCAGCGCGGCGATCTGCTGGTGGAAGTTACCGTGCGCATTCCTACTTCGGTGACCAAAAAGCAGGAAGAACTGTTGCGTCAGTTTGAAAAACTGGAAGAAAAACGACCACTCAAAAAAGTAAAGGATTTCTTCAAAAAAGCCATGGGCGATTAGCCCGAATACACAAGGCCGGGGCAACCCCGGCTTTTTTTATGGAGGTGCAGCATGAAGGAACAACAAGGCCTGACGCATATTGACGAAAGCGGCAATGTGGTCATGGTTGATGTGGGCGATAAGGCCAGTACCAGGCGCCGGGCAGTGGTCAGATCACGTGTTCTGCTCAGTGAACAGACTTTTGATCTGCTGGTGCGCAATGCTCTGCCCAAAGGCGACGTGCTGACAACAGCCAAGGTGGCAGGCATCATGGCTGCCAAACGCACAGCAGAACTTATTCCCATGTGCCATCCGATTTTTGTGTCCAAAGTGGATGTGCGCTGCACTCCGGTAGCAGCAGAACACTGTATTGAGATTGAAGCTGAAGCCCGAACCACCGGACCAACTGGCGTGGAAATGGAAGCGCTCATGGCCGCACAGGTAGCAGCCATGACCATTTATGATATGTGCAAGGCTGTACAGCGAGATATTCGGATCACCGATTGCCGCTTAACGCATAAAAGCGGAGGTAAGAGCGGAGAATTTAACGAATAGTTGTTATAGTGCGCCTGAATGTTCAGGCGCAGGTCCCACTTACCAGACAGTGCGTACCGGAACGCCCTGTGCAGCCATGTATCTTTTCAGATCAGTCACCGTGTACTCACCATAGTGAACAATAGAAGCTATGAGCGCAGCCGAGGCCCGGCCCTTGGTTACTGCATCGACCATGTGCTGTGGACTTCCAGCACCGCCTGAAGCAATGACCGGGATGCGCACATGATCAGCAATGAGCCTGGTCAGCGTCAGTTCGTATCCGTCTTTGGTGCCATCAGCATCAATGGAATTGACACACAACTCGCCAGCGCCCAGGCGCTCTGCTTCCTGGGCCCACCACAGCGCATCAATGCCCATGTGTTTGCGCCCGCCGTGGATCACAATTTCATATCCTGAAGGAATTGCTGCACTCTGAGGAACACGCAGAACATCCATGCCCACCACAATACATTGGGAACCAAACGCTGCTGCGCCTTCAGAAATAATGTGCGGATTTTTGACTGCCGCTGAATTGACTGAAATCTTTTCTGCTCCGGCCAGCAGAACATCGCGCATATCAGCCACCGTGGCTATGCCCCCACCAACAGAAAATGGGATAAAAATCTGTTCTGCAACATGCTCCACCACCTTGAGCATAATGCCCCGGCCTTCATGGGAAGCTGTGATGTCATAAAAGACAATTTCGTCAGCTCCGTCCTCATAATAGCGCCGTGCTGTTTCCACTGGGTCGCCAATATCTATATTGTCTTTGAATTTAACGCCTTTGGTTAATTTGCCATTGCGAACATCCAGGCAGGGAATTACGCGCTTAGTGAGCATGATGTACCTCGCTGCAATACGTATAAAAATTTGAGAGCAGTTTCAGGCCGGGCTGGCCACTTTTTTCCGGATGAAATTGCGTGGCCCACAAGCCAGGGCGGCCATGCACAGAGCAGAATTCACGGCCATAACAGGTTGTGGCAATGACAAACTCAGGCGCTGGCTGCGGGTAGTAGCTATGCACAAAATAGAACTCGCTGCGCAGATCAATGCCGTTAAACAGAACGCAGTTTTTCTTCATGATCAGGCTGTTCCAGCCCATATGAGGGATATTGATGGGCGAGCCGTCTTCTTCGCACAAGTCTGGCGAGAACTCTGCGCAATGCCCGGGAATAATGCCTAAAGTCGGAGTATTGTTTTCCTGGCTGTGGTCCAGCAGAATCTGGCAGCCCAGACAAATGCCCAGCAATGGTTTGCCAGCCTGGATCTGCTGGGCCATGATGTTGTGCAGGCCTGTTTCGCGCAGGGTGTTCATGGCAGAACCTGCTGCGCCAACTCCGGGAAAAATAAGCCCGTCACTGGCAGCAATGCGCTGTGGGTCTGCCGTTATGGTGCAGGGGATGGACAAATATTCCAGAGCGCGCTGCACACTGGTCAGATTGCCTGCCTTATAGTCAAGGATGGCTAACATGAGTGCTCCTTGTGAGTGGATGAAGAAAAAAGAAATTCATATTCAATGCGGGCATAAAAACCAAGTATAATAAAATAGTATGTAATCCAGGCAGGTTGTGCTCCCTGTGAACAACAGATTCAGGCTGGGCCGTGGATTTGTTGTTGTGCCAGAGCAGGGCTTTTCCTATCCTGGCTGCGCGACCTGAATGGGTGAGGCAGAAACCTCTTTTGAGAAGAGAAAAATATACGCTATGGGCGGATCATGAAGACGGACAAGTTGATTCTGAACCGGTCTGCTCATTTTTTGTGGAACGGAGGCATAAATGTATATAGTCACAGGCGGAGCCGGGTTTATTGGCAGTGCCATGGTCTGGGCGCTGAACCAACAGGGCATTACAGATATTTTAGTGGTTGATAATCTGGCACGGACAGAAAAATGGCGTAATCTGGTAGGTCTGAGTTACCAGGCCTATGAGCACCGTGATATTTTTTCAGAGCGGCTGCGAGCCAGACGCATTGCTGAACGTATTGACGGGGTTATCCACATGGGCGCCTGTTCTTCAACCACAGAAACCGATGCTGATTTTCTCATGCGCAATAATGTGGAGTATTCCAAAGAACTGTGTCGCTTCACCCTCGAACGGGGTGGACGCTTTATCTATGCAAGTTCAGCCGCCACCTATGGGGATGGCAGCTGTGGCTTTACTGATGATGACAGCCTGCTTGATACCTTGCGCCCCTTGAATATGTACGGATATTCCAAGCATCTGTTTGATTTATGGGTTGTGGAGCAAGGCCTGCTTGACCAGGTTGCCGGGCTTAAATTTTTCAATGTCTTTGGCCCCAATGAGTATCACAAAGAAGACATGAAGTCTGTTGTGTGCAAGGCCTATGCGCAGATCCTGCAGGATGGATTGCTGCGGCTTTTTCGTTCGCACCGGCCAGACTATGAGCATGGCGAGCAGCAGCGGGATTTTGTCTATGTCAAAGACTGTGTGGCAGTTATGTGGTGGCTGTTGGAGCATCCCGAAGTTGGCGGAATTTTTAATGTTGGCACTGGGCAAGCCCGAACCTGGAATGACCTGGCCAGGGCTGTGTTTGCAGCCCTGGAACACGAACCACAGATTGAATATGTGGATATGCCGGAGATGATCCGCGAAAAGTATCAGTATTATACCTGCGCCAGCCTGGACAAGCTCACGGCACGCGGCTGTGATGTACGTTTTCGTTCACTTGAAGACGGAGTACGCGATTATGTGCATAATTATTTAATGCACGGTCCAGGTTTTCTGACCTCGCGTTCCTGATGCCAGGCTATGGGGCAGGCTTTAGAGAAGGTAGATAACGCTTTGAGCAAGTCCGATGGCTCCACCCAGCACAGCGCCCACGATTTCCACAAAGCGGAACTCCTTGGCCATAATGGACATGAGCAGCGCTTCCAGGCGCTCAATGGATAAGTTTTCGATTTTTTCCTGAATCACGGCCCGAAAATCCAGGGTATTTTCCAGCTCTGTGGTGGCTGTTGTCAGGAGTCCGGGCACAATACGGTCCATTTCCGTGTCCAGGAGTCCTGTGATTTTTTCCAGCATGGGGCCTGTAACAAACATGGCGATCATGGGGTGCAGGCCACTTAAGCGCGTGGTCAGAAAGGTAGTAAAGCCCTGCAGGATGCTTTCCTTAACCTTGGCAATAAACTCAGGACGCTGCATGGATTGTTGGATATCATCATGGGAGAGCAGTTCATTTTCAATAACTGCTGCCAGGTTCAGGGCCAGGGCCTGCTGGCGTTTGGGAAAAATGCCCTGCACGGTCAGGGAGCCAATATGTACAGGGCGGCGAGGATGAAAAAGCATTTTAATGGCAATGAAATTGGTGATCCAGCCAATAAATGCGCAGATCAGGGTTGAAAAAGCGAGCTTTGCAAGAATAGGCATGGCCGTTACTCTGCGTTTTCGTGTTCAGTGACTGTACGGGCAATATCAGTGCGCAGCAGGGCTTTGAGCTGTTGTGTATATGCGACTAACCCCTGGACACAGATGCCTGCGCGCATTTCAGTTTCAGACTCAATTGCTGAACAGGCCTTGGCACTGCTCCAAATGAGATGCACACCAATGGTTTGCTTGTGCCCGGCCTGATCCACGCCCTCCAGGGTTGCCAGAGCATTGGAATGGCGCACTTGTTTTTTGACATGTGCAGGCAGGGCAGGCACCTTGAGCAGGTCATTTTTGGTTAAGAACAAATAGGTCAGGGTCAGTGCCGGGCTGGACATGACCTGGTTACGAAATCCAGCATCTACATTCACCCCTTGTTCTTTGGCCGCTGTGATTATGCGGAGCAGATCTCCGGCAATGGTATGTGCGTAACTTGAGTCAGACATATATTTCTCCACAGAAAAAACGTTATGTTGTGCAGGAACACGTTCCAGCACCATGAATGCGCGGCAGATGTACACACCGAGTTTCCCTGGTGCAAGTTTAAGTCTGGCCTCATTATGGCCCGAAACATGAAAAGACCTTGGGTCAATGCAAAAGAAAAGCGGAGAGAATATGGGTCGAGCATATTTCTGTATGGCCTGGGTAGGTTGGTGGCTGTGTTGTTTTTGTCTGGGCACTATGCCCATTTATGCGCAGGCAGAAGAGTCTGCTTCCACCAGGCTGGTACCACATCAGGTACAAAAGACTGACACAATTCGTGGTCTGTTGCTGCGCTATTCCTGTGTCAGGTCCATGACGCAATACAGTGCCTTGCGCGAGGAATTCCGCCACGCCAACCCGCAGATTCTTCATTCCGGACATCTGGCCAGCCAGGCGTCTGTGCTTGTTCCAGGCACAAGGGCGACTCAGGGCACAGCATGTCTGCGTGCAGACACTGTACAGGTTGTGCGCGTGGAATGTGAACATTTCGGAGCGCAGGACTGTGTGCGCATATATGTGGATGGTCCTGTTTTGCCTGAAGTTTTTCTGCTCAAGCACGAGCCTCCTGTGCGTGTGGTTTGTGATTTTGACCAGGCCGTGCTGCTTTCTGATATTCCCAAAGAAATTGATTGTGCTGGACGTTTGATTCAGCGTGTTCGCGTGGGGCACGAAGATACGCCCGTTGCACGGGCCAGAATTGTTCTTGAAATTGACCCTGCCCTGGCCGGGGAAGTGGAGCAAACTTTTTTTGAACAGCAAAGCCTGTTTATGCTCACTGTGCACGAGGCAAAACCATAGTCACCATTATTTTATTTTTGTTTTCAGACAAAGATGAAACTCCTGCAGGAAAAAATGCATGTACACACATATTCCTCCAAAAGAAATAGAGTCACGTTCATTAGCCATTATTGACTCTGAAGTGCCTGAGCCACGGCCTTTCAGGGATCAGGAATGGGCTGTGGTGCGGCGCATGATTCATACCACCGCAGATTTCAGCCTGCTGGAAAGTGTGCGCCTGCATCCTTTGGCCATACAGGCGGGCATAGATGCATTGCGCAAGGGCGCAGATATTGTGACAGATACACAAATGGCCCTGGCCGGCATTCCGGTGCGGCGTCTTCAGCCCCTTAAATGTTCTGCTCGCTGTGTCATGGGCGAGGCTGAAATTGCCACCCAAGCCCAGAGCCAGGGCGTAACCAGGGCCTGGGCTGCTGTGGATGCGATTATGG
>JAAYGZ010000369.1 GCA_012727515.1 Desulfovibrionales bacterium | reverse complement strand
TGCGGATGCACAGGGCATTGGCCTCATCAGGCTGCCCGCTTTTCACCAGGTTATGTTCCACTAAATAGGCCACTCCATGCCGGGCAAATTCCGCATGTCCGCTGTCAGGGCAAATGCCAGGGCAATAGTCCTGAGCCAGTTCCCAACTAACCGGGTCTTCCAAATTGCCGCGAAAAAAAGGCCAGGCCCGGCACACATCAGGCTTGGCAGGATGCACGGTGCAGGCCTGTTGAGGCTGAAAAAATACACAAAATCCATCCTCTCCTGTGCGCAAAACCCGCTTCGCTCCCTGAACCTGGGTATAACGCTCCTGAAATTCTTCCAGACCAAGGCCCAGATACGCGGCCAGACGCGCCTGCTCTGAAGCTGAAGCCACAATTCCGCCTTCACCCTGACAACAATGTCCACACATCTGACATGTAAAAACTATTTTACTCATGCACGTCCCTCTCATGGGGCTGACTTGAAACACAAGGCTCATCCTTTGGCAAGGGCACATATAGAGCCAGCCACAAGGGCCAGAGCGTAAGAGCGTACCCCATGCACCTTATCTTTTGCGCCCCATAAAAGACCCCAGGATGCCTCGGATGATTTCACGGCCCAGTTGGGTGCCAATAGTCCGCACAGTGCTTTTCACGAATGCCTCGCCCACTCCTTGCCGTCGTCCTCCGCCTCCTGTGAGCCAGTCAAAAACTCCCACGCCTTTTTCTGCATGAGCTGTGCGTTGGGCCGTATCTGCCTGGCGAATGGACTGCCGAGCCTTGGCCTGCAATAATTCAAACGCTGATTCCCGATCAATGGCCTCATCATAACGACCTTTTAAGGGAGAACGAGCCAGAATGCTCTGGCGTTCCTGCTCTGTCAGTGGCCCCATGCGCGATGCTGGTGGCCGCATCAGAATGCGTTCTACCATGCCTGGTCTGCCTTTTTCATCCAGGACTGAAACCAGGGCTTCGCCTGTGCCCAGGGCAGTAATGGCATCTGCTGTGTCAAAAGCAGGATTAGAGCGAAAACTTTCCGCCACAGAACGCACAGCCTTTTGCTCTTTGGGTGTATAGGCCCGCAAAGCGTGTTGGATTTTAAGCCCTAACTGGCCAAGAATATTTTCCGGAATATCCATTGGACTCTGGGTAATAAAATAAATGCCCACTCCTTTGGAGCGGATCAAACGCACTACCTGCTCAATGGTGTCAATAAGGACTTTGGGCGCGTTATTGAACAACAAATGAGCTTCATCGAAAAAAAAGACCATGGTTGGCTGGTCTGGATTACCCACTTCAGGGAGCTGCTCAAAAAGCTCGGCCAGGAGCCAGAGCAAAAATGTAGCGTAAATTTTTGGAGATTTGGACATAAGGCTTGCCGCATCCAGAATGGAAACAACGCCCCGGCCAGAAAAATCCACATGCATCAGGTCTGCCAGACTAATGGACGGCTCGCCAAAAAAAACATCACCCCCCTGCTCTTCCAGAACAAGAAGCTGGCGTTGCAAAGCACCCACACTGGCCGGGCTGATATTGCCATAGGTGCCGCGCAGCGTGGCTGCATTTTCTGACATAAACGCAAGCATGGCCCGCAAATCTTTAAGATCCAGCAGCAAAAGGCCCTGTTCGTCAGCAATGCGAAAACAGGCATACAAAACAGCACTCTGGGTTTCATTAACATTGAGCAGCGAAGAAAGGAGCAAAGGCCCCATCTCGGAAATGGTGCTGCGCAAAGGATGCCCGGTGCGGCCAAAAATATCCCAGAAAACAACCGGACTGCCTTGAAATGTAAAATGATTCAGCGGCATGGTTGCCAGGCGTTCATCAATACGCTGATGCGGAGTGCCCGGAGAGGCAATGCCTGACAGATCGCCTTTAATATCAGCGGCAAAAACAGGCACGCCTATCTGAGAATAACTTTCTGCCAGCACTTGCAGTGTAATGGTCTTTCCTGTTCCAGTGGCCCCAGTAATCAGGCCATGTCGATTGCCCATGCAATGCAATTGAAACAGACCACGCCCCTGTGCCCCGCCAAGTAAAAAACCTGTTTGCTCCATTGCCCCTCCTGTAAATCAGAAATTTGTTCATACCCTTTTGTAGAGTTGGCAACAGTACCTGCTGTAGCAGCAACCCGGATTGGCATACCATACGCATCTACGGCCAGATGTAGAGTATATCCCCTTTTGTCCAGCTATCTGTATGATGCTCACATAATCATACACAACGTGTGTTAGTATAAATCTAAATGCAACAAAACTACTCTTCAATACCAATGCGCCCTTCAAACTGGATCGCAATGGGTGAGTGTTCTTCCAAATATATTCGCAAGGAATCATTGGCCAACGTGTCTCCTTCCTCCCAAAACAAAGCCTTGAACATATCAAACCCGTCTCCACCATTGGCAATAAAGTCCGCTGTAACCACACGATAGGAGCTTTTCTTATCCACAGGCAGCCATTGCCCGTCAGGGGATTGAAACTCGGCCCTGGTTACACGGCTACCCGGTGCAAGGGCGGGATTAAAAACATAGCGCAGACCTGAAACCTGCAAAAATCCCCCTTCACCCTCTCCATACTT
>JAAYGZ010000368.1 GCA_012727515.1 Desulfovibrionales bacterium | reverse complement strand
TGGTTGTCCCGGTCTTCTGCTCAATACGTGAAAACATCTGGGTAAACCACTGGCTCTGGCAGGCTTCGTAAAAATCGCGAGCCGGTTCGCCAGGAACGCGCTCGGCATTTTCCGCCATGCGGATAAGCTCAGCCTTACGCACTGGATTTGTTTCCTGGGCAGCCTTTTCTCTGGCCAGGACCGCATGACGTTTGGCCCAATGGACAATGGCGTCACACACAATGACCACGGCTTCCAAGAATGGCTTTTTCTCACAATTATCCGTGGGGCTGAGTGGATCAAGTGCTGCCAACTTTTCCTGAGCTTCACGCTTGATGTCGTTAAAACCGCGACGCAGTACTTTTTCAAAATCATGAACCCATTGGATAGAAGAACGAAACGATGCGGTTTCATTGACAATAAAACGCGATAACAGCCCTTCAGGATCATCATAGGTCAGTTTGTGCACGTCTTCCGGCAATGCGGCATTGAGCTTTTCATGAAATGTCTTTCCTTTCCAGAAAGGAGCAATTTCTTCGATAACTACTTTTGCATCTTCCGGAGTAATGGTGGCAGGAGACTGGGTACGGGTGGGCAGATCACGCACAGCAATATCCAGAAAGTCACCATCAAGTTCAGGATACAAAATACCATAACGTCCGTCACATCCGGCACGACCAAGCAGCAACTGATCGTCCTGAACATAGACAGTCATGTTTTCTGCAATATGCTTGAGCGCCTTGGCCCAACGCAGAACAAGAGGCTCCCCTTCTGTTTCTTTCATAGACTGGGTAAAAAACAGGGCCCGCTCAATATCAATGCGTGGTTTCTGGCCATCAAACCGCTCCAGCATGGTAAATACACGACTGTGTGACTGACGGAATTTATCCTCTTTACCTTCAATCTTGTCGTACAGCCTCTGTTCCTGGGGGGACATGCAATCACAGGTAAATCTTGTCATGGCTTAGCTCCTCTCTCTTTTTAGATAAATACTGTGCTGCCACTGGCCTGCAGGGCAACGATACATCATGTACTCTTTGTGTTATCAAAGGTTTTACTGCAGCATATTTCAGGTTTATGCTGATAATTCGATATGAGCATTCTCTGTGCCAATTTTAATAACTAGCTGGAAAAATAAATTTTATTGAGATAAAAGAAAAATATGAACAACGAGGAGAAAAGGCAGGCCGATAAGGAGTCGCAATTTTGCATCAAAAAAGCAAAAACACATATTTTGTGAAAAAATTTGATGCATTTTTGCGACAACCCAGACAAAAAGCCTGTAAATAAGCATGACACCAGTGGCAAATCTGAAACATAAGCCCTGTTTTTATGACAGCACTGTGACATATTCTTCACAATCCTGAAGCTAACAAGAAGAGGTCCTAAGTGATGCAATTTTGCATCAAAAAAATTCACAGCCCAGGCCTACGCGGCCTGGATGTTTTTCAATATGATGATATATAAGACTTTTTAATTGAAAATATTGTATTATCTCTCATTTTAGTCTGGCATACATCCTGCTGATGCTCGTATAAGAACCCGCGACCAGAGGGGTACGAGCTGAGAACAGTGATAAACAGTGCTGGTCAAAACACATATTCTGGAGGTTATATGAAAAAGAGCTTTATTGTTATGGCGTTGAACATGCTGGCCCTGGTCGGCCTTTTGGGATGTTTTGGCTCGGCAGAAGCAGCCAAGCCCATAACTCTGCGCATTGGCCACCCCATGGCCCCAGGCAACAATGTCACGGTTGGCCTTGAAAAATTCAAAGAGCTGGTCGAAGCCAAGAGTAATAAACAGATCAGAATTCAGATTTTCGGCAGCGCCCAGTTAGGCAGTGACCGTGTGACCACCGAAGCAGCCCAGGCCGGTACGCTGGATATGTCTTCGTGCTCAACTCCGAACATGGCCAGCTTCAGCAAGGCCTACATGGCCCTGGATCTGCCATATATCACATCTCCGCTGTACCAGCAGAATCTGTATAAAGCTCTTGATGAAGGCGAGCTGGGGCAGGAACTGGAAAAAATCTCTAACGACATTGGCCTGACCACGGTCATGTTCAGCCAGTTTGGGTACCGCAATTTTGTCAGCACCAAGCAGCCCTTAAAAACAGTGAGTGATTTGACTGGCCTGAAAGTCCGTACCACAGACTCTCCGGTTGAAGTAGAAGTGGCCAAGGCCCTGGGCATGAACCCTGCGCCAGTGGCCTGGGGCGAGGTCTATACGGCCTTGCAGCAAGGCACCGTGGATGCTGAAGGCAACACCTTTTCTCTGCTCAATGACGCCAAACACACAGAAGTGCTGAAGTATGCCATGGATTCCAACCACAACTACAGCATGCATATCCTGCTCATGAACAAGAAGAAATTCGACAGTCTGTCCCCAGAGCATCAGGCCATTATCCGCGAAGCCGCCAAAGAAGCTGTGACCTGGCAGCGCGAAGTAAGTGAAGAGCTTGAGAAAAAGGCCTGGGATGCGTTTAAGGAAAAAGGCATTGAGATCACTATTCTCAGTGATGAAGACCGCGCCAAGCTCGTGGAACTGACCGCTCCTGTCTGCGACGAATTTGCCAGGCAGATTCCGGCCAATCTCCTGGAGCTGATTAAGGCCACCCAACAATAAGCCCTGAGTTTGTCCCCTTTGTCATGAAATCGCGTTGTAATGACAAGGGGGACAAAACATTCTGGATGAAAACATTCTGGATGATACCAAATTGCCTGCACACTGCCCTGTTTGTGGCCAGGCCCCATACTGAAATACGAGGGAGACGAAAACAATATGGAACAGAATATCAGCGGCATAGCATCTTTTGAGGCTGCCGATAAGCCCAACTCGCCACCAACCATCTGGGGACTGATTGACGAGCATTTTGAAAAAATATTTCTCGTTTCCGGTCTGCTGGCGATTATCCTTTTTATTACCTTTCAAACAGTGTACAGATATGTTGTTGTACGCTTTGCCAGCTCTGCTGGCGCCGCTGTCTGGACCGAAGAAATATCCCGCTATATCTTTATCTGGATCAGCTATCTTGCCCTGTCAGTGGCCATAAAAAAACGCAGTTCCATCCGCATTGATATTATTTATGACCGACTTTCAGTCCGTTTGCAGAATGCAAGCTGGGTGCTTGTTGACATCTTTTTTCTGATTCTCACCCTGACCATCTGCTGGTATGGCTGGACGCAGATTGAACGGCTCCAGGAATTTCCACAATTCACAACTGCCCTGCGGATTCCCTATATTATCCCTTACATGATCCTGCCCCTGGGTTTTGGCCTTATGAGCCTGCGCCTTGTGCAGGGCCTGCGTGCTCAGATACAGCTCTGTGGTCTGCGTGATACGGCTTTTGCAGTCATGGCCGCTGCCATCATCATTGCTCCGGCCGTGCTTGCTGATTATATTGAACCACTGCCCGCCCTGTTCGGCTATTTTGTTCTGCTCTGTGCCCTGGGTGTGCCCATTGCTATTTCCCTGGGTCTGTCCACCCTGGCCACAGTCATCTGTGCAGAAACACTCCCCATTGAATACCTGGCCCAGACAGCATTTACATCCATTGATTCATTTCCGATCATGGCCATCCCTTTTTTTATTGCTGCTGGCGTGTTTATGGGCGCAGGCGGACTTTCCCAGCGTCTTCTGGCCCTGGCAGATGAAATGCTCGGCGGTCTGTACGGTGGCATGGCCCTGGTTACAGTGGCCACGTGTATGTTTTTCGGCGCCATCAGCGGTTCAGGTCCGGCCACAGTAGCGGCCATTGGCGCCCTGACTATCCCGGCTATGATTGAACGCGGCTATGACAAGTACTTTGCCGGCGCTATTGTTGCTTCAGCAGGCGCCATTGGTGTGCTTATTCCACCCAGTAACCCCTTTGTGGTCTATGGTATTTCAGCCCAGGTTTCCATTGGCGACCTGTTTATCGGCGGTATTGTACCTGGAATCCTGACAGGCCTGGTGCTTATGGGATACTCATACTTTTATGCCAAGTCGCGCAACTGGCGTGGCGAAGCGCGCACACGCACTCCTGCATCCTTACTTGGCGCTGTGTGGGAAGCCAAATGGGCGCTCATGGTCCCGGTTATCGTTCTGGGCGGTATTTACGGCGGTCTGATGACCCCCACAGAAGCCGCTGCAGTAGCTGCTTTTTATGGTCTTATTGTTGGGGTTTTCGTGTACCGGGAAATCAATGTCCGTAAGCTTATCGACTGTTGCGTGGAAGCCTGCGAAACCTCTGCCACCATTATCGTGCTGATGGCCATGGCCACCTTGTTCGGCAATATCATGACCATTGAAGATGTGCCCGGAACCATTGCCAGGGCCATTCTTGGCTTTACCAGCAGCAAATTCACAGTGCTGCTGCTCATCAATATTCTCTTGCTTATTGTCGGCACATTCATGGAAGCGCTGGCCGCTATTGTCATTCTCACGCCAATCCTCCTGCCTGTGGTCACTGGCGTTGGTGTCTCGCCGCTGCACTTTGGTATTATCATTGTCACTAACCTGGCCATTGGCTTTATCACCCCACCCGTGGGCGTAAACCTCTTTGTGGCCAGCAGTATTTCCAAATGCAAGATTGAACACCTGGCCCGCACCGCACTGCCCATGCTTGGTCTGATGATTCTGGTGCTTCTGATTATAACATATATTCCTGAAGTACCTCTCTTTCTTGTTGGCCATAAATAAAATTCTGTATCATGCCGCCAGGTTCCTGCCTGGCGGCGTGGCAGGCTGAAACAATCATGAGCATACGGAGAAAACCATCCATGAAAATTATCGACTTTCGTTTCCGGCCCAACACGCCGGAAATCATCAATGGCATCAAAAACAGCGCCATGTTCAAGGCTGCCTGCAAGGCCATTGGTTTTGATGCCCGCAAAGCCCAGCCTTTGGATGAAATTGTTCAGGATCTGGACTTACGCGGAGTAGAACGCGCTGTTATTACTGGTCGGGACTGTGAAACAACCTATGGTTCTCCAGCCAATAATGCCAGTGTTCTGGATTTTTGCCAGGCCTATCCGGACAAATTTATTGGATTCTGGGGAATTGATCCGCATAAAAAAATGGCCGCAGTGTATGAGATAATGCAGGCGGTGGAAACACATGGCATGAAAGGCGTGGCCATTGACCCGTATCTGGCGCATATTCCAGCGTGTGAAGCTCGCTATTATCCTGTCTATACCAAATGTGCGGAACTCAACCTGCCTGTATTTATAACCATGGCTCCGCCGCCACAGGTTGCAGGCGCTCTCATGGACTACGCAGATCCCAGGCATGTGGACCAGGTTGCCCGCGACTTTCCTGAATTAACCATTATCATGAGTCATGGCGGATATCCCTATGTTAATGAGGCTGTGTATGCCTGTCTGCGCAACGCCAATGTGTATATGGATTTTTCAGAGTATGAACGCGCACCCATGGCTGATGTGTTTGTACAGGCCATGAGCACGATTATTCAGGACAAGGTTGTCTTTGCCAGTGCGCATCCCTTTATTGAGTTGGCTGATGCCTTAGACGCCTACGCAGATTTCCCCCTGCATGATGATGTGCGCCATAAAGTCATGTACGCCAACGCATGCC
>JAAYGZ010000367.1 GCA_012727515.1 Desulfovibrionales bacterium | reverse complement strand
GTGGCAATATCATCCACTGTAAAGTGATTGCCTTTCATGTCCAGGGCCTTTTTTGAATAACGGGCAGCCATATCTGGATTATCATCAGCGCAAATATCGGCAATCCTGGAGGAGAGGTTGGAGATAATGTCCATGGCTTCGCGTTTGGCCATGGACATGGCCTGTTCAAACATAGCCTCAGCAGCATGGGTATTGCCTGCGGTAATCTCCAGTTCGCCTATCTGAAGGATGCGCTGCGTATTGAGCGGGCTGATGGTGTGAAGCTTTTTGAGGCACTCAAGTTGCTTGGTGGTATCACCGGACAGGGCATATAATTCTGCGAGCTGTTTGAGAGGAGCAAGGTAGAGATCTGCACTTTTGGTGGCATGCACATACATATCTTCAGCCTTGGCAAGCATGTTGAGGCCCTTGTATGCATCGCCTTTAATCATGTAGCCCACTGCGCTGCCTTGTTTCAGCTCTAAAATATCATCACCAGTACTAAGCGCTTCGCCCCAGGCCTGATCATCAAGGAGTTTTTTTCCCTTTTCAATGAGCTTGTTTAACTGGCCTTGTGGAGCAACTGTAAAGGCAAGTTTTTCTGTTAAAGAGGTCATAGAGATAGGCTTGGTAATGATATTATGAGCGCCTTGTTCAACCAGCAGGGCAGTGATAAATTGATCAACTTCCTGGGTAACCACAATAATACAGGCCAGGGGACACGTGCCAAGGATTTTGTCCATGGCCTGGGCCGTAGTAATACCTGTTGTCTGGCGTTCAAGACATATTACATACTGTGCCTGTGGGTCTTTGGTCAGAAAAGCGCTTAAGGCATCAAAAGATGAAAACATCAAAAACGCATTGCGTTGCAGGCCCAGATGACGGTGCAATGTTGCCTTGAGCAGATCGACAAAAACAGAATCAGTGCACAGGGCAAGAAATTTTCCTCCCTGAGCCACATAGGAGAAGAGAGTTTCAGCGTAGGTGCTTGGGCTGGCCTTAGAGGAAATGGTTGCTGTATTCATGTGCTGGTGTGGCAAAGGCCTGGCTGAAGACAAGGAGGAAAATTGGCATGGTTGACTGTGTCCGTAGTATGTCCTGTGTTGCTTATGGGATGTCAGCAAGACACATGAGTTTGCCTGTGGTGGAGCGAAGACGCTGGCTTAAGTTTTTAGCAATGTTTCTGAAAACTTTAAGGCCGATATTTGGGTGCTTTTCACATGCAGCTTCAAAATTATCTCTGCTCAGCAGGAGCAGGGTAACCTGTGTTTTGGCCATGGCTGAGGCTGAGCGCGGTTCTGTGTCCACAAAAGCCATTTCACCAAAGTGAGTTTTGGCGGGCAGAGTTGCTATAAAACGCTCAGTATCATCAACAGATTCTTTTTTAATATCTACTTCGCCAGCAATGATAAATGCCATGTAATTTTGCTTGTCCCCTTGTTTGAAAATATATGTTCCCTGCTGGGCAGTATGTATGCTCATGTATTTAGCCAGGGTATTGACTTCATGCGGAGAAAAATCCTTTGCCCAGCGTGTTTGGTCAAACATATTTGCAATAGTCTGCAACGACCTGGGCATATCAAACTCCGTAGATTATATTGTTTACATATAAAAATCAGAGCCAGTCGAACAAGGATTTGAACATACTTGGCGAACGTCGCTCCGTATTTTCCTGTTGTTGATAATAATAAAATGCAACTTTTCGCCGGGAGTCAGCAAGGTCGTGTATTTCTTGCAGATCACTATATGTATCAACAATATATGAAAAACGCATCCATGCTGCTTTGTATAGCTGTGCTTTAAAATAATACTCAGCTACATATATTTCATGTTCAGCCAGAAGCTTTCTGCACTTGGTAATATATTCATGCGCTTGCTCTGCATATTGGCTTTGGGGGTAGGAATTTATGATGCGCTGAAAAGACTCAATTGCCGATGCAAGCTGGGTTTGCGGCAGATCAATGGAATGATGGGTATTAAATTTACTGACACCAATCTGAAAAAGAACATAATCAACCTTTTCGTTGCGCGGATGCATGTTGAGAAATTCTTCGTAAACATCAATAGCTTCAAGATATTGTTTGTTCAGAAAATATGCGTCTCCAAGCATGAGGCGAGCGGTGAGCGCGTATGGACTAAATGGATACCTGTCATTGAGCTTAGACAAGGACTCAATGGCTGAAGGGTAGTTTTTGTCCTGCATTTCATTTTTGGCATTTTCAAAAAGCTCCTGGGCTGTGTCTTCTGGGGGCGTCAGGAAATAATAGTCAACAATTCCACACCCATTGAGAAGAAAAAGCAAAGTAAACACAAGAAGCGTACGCATTATTTTTTCCGCTAGGTAGAAGATCGTAAAAAGACAAGGGTGACCACGAGCATGTGACCACCCTTGGAATATGCAGGCCAGGACAGACTATTGGGCTTTGTCATTAAGCATTTGTTTGAGGCTGGCCTTGGATACAGCTCCGGTAACCTGCTCAATAACTTCCCCGTTTTTGAAAAGAATAAGCGTAGGAATAGCTCTGATTCCATATTTGCTTGGGGTGCTTGGGTTTTCATCAACATTCATTTTGCAGATCTTTACTTTGCCATCGAATTCCTGCGCCAGCTCCTCAATAACAGGTGCAATGGCTCTGCATGGTCCACACCAGGGTGCCCAAAAGTCCACTAACACCGGAAGGTCACATTTCAGGACGTCAGCTTCAAATCCAGAATCATTAACTTGTGCGGCCATTATTTACTCCTTGAAGAAATGGTTAACAATGTAATCAGCAGGAACATGGCGACCTCGCGGAATAGCCTCAAAATCAAGAGGGCTGATATAGCCATGCCTGGCAACCTGTGTACCAGCGTACGCTACCATAGCTCCGTTGTCTCCACAATAGCTTTGCGAAGGGACGAAAAATTTTAACCCGCGCTCATTGGCCAGCTGTGCACAGCGGGCGCGAACGTGGGCATTTGCGGCAACCCCGCCGGCCACACATAATGAACGAACCTCAGGATGGGCGTGTATTGCGCGGTCTGTTTTAATGCATAGAGTTTCGGCAATAGTCATATTCAGGGTTGCACATAGATCCTTGATACTATCCGGGACTACTGCGGGATCAAACGTATCGTAAGGCAACGCTTCTATGGCATGAGTACGTATAAACTGAGCTGCGGCTGTTTTCAGCCCACTGAAACTGAAGTCGCAGTTATCATTATGAATATATGGCTTGGGCAGAATATTTTTCATCGCCGTGCCCTGTGCTGCCAGAAGGTCAATATATTTTCCCCCTGGGTATGGCAGATTGAGCAGTTTGGCGATTTTGTCAAATGCTTCACCCGCTGCATCGTCCAGAGTCTTACCAAGTACTGTAAAATCAACAGCTGAGCGCATCAGGTAGAGGTGCGTATGGCCACCAGATACCAGCAGGCCTATGGCTGGGTAGTCAATAAGCTGCCCGTTTAATTCACAGGCCAGTAAATGGGCATGTAAATGATGAACGCCAATAACAGGTATTTCTAAGGCCAGGGCCAGGGCTTTGGCATACGCAATTCCAATAAGCAGGGCACCTAAAAGCCCTGGGCCACGAGTAACAGCAATAAGATCAATGGACTGCAGGAGTTCTGCGTCTATATCCTGCGCGAGTGCATCAAGCAAACGCAAGTGTTCGCGGGAAGCGATTTCAGGAACAACTCCTCCAAAAACAGCATGGACAGGAATCTGGGTATGCAAAGCTTCGTGCAGCAGTGTTTGCCCTTCAATAATGGCTATGGATGTTTCATCACACGATGTTTCAATGCCCAGGCATTTCATGAATAATACTGTGCAAAAGTTTGCTGAACAAATTCAACATCATGTTTGGAGCCAATAAACAAGGGGACGCGCTGGTGCAATTCCTGAGGCTCAATATCAAGGATGCGTCGTCGTCCATCAATGGCCATACCGCCTGCCTGCTCAACAATCATTGCCATGGGCGATGCTTCACACAACAGGCGGAGTTTGCCCACAGGTTTGTGTGGGTCACGGCTGTCTGCCGGGTACATAAATATCCCGCCATAGATCAGATTGCGATGAAAATCAGAAACAAGAGAACCGATATAGCGCAAACTATATGGCCTGCGCAGGGCGTTGGCAGATGATTTGAAGTACTCAACAATTTTCTTTGTTGGTTCGTCCCAGTACATGGCATAGCCTTCATTAACTGAGTATATCTTCCCTTGAGGAGGAATTTTTATATCAGGGTGGGAAAGCAGAAATTCTCCAACGCTGGGATCAAGAGTAAAGCCATGTACACCATCACCTGCTGTATAGACGAGCATGGTGGATGATCCATAGATAATATATCCTGCTGCAACCTGCATGGCTCCTTTTTGCAGGATATCACTGACAGTTACAGATGATGAGTCAAATGATGTGCGCCGGTAAATACCAAAAATTGTGCCAATGCTGACGTTGGCATCAATATTTGCTGACCCGTCAAGAGGATCAAAGATTAAAATATAGTCTCCACTGGGGAAGGTATGCGGAATTTCTATGAAATCAGCATTTTCTTCAGAAACCATGGCGCAGAGCACGCCGGCGCGTTCCATGCGACGGATGATAACTCTGTTGGCAAAATCATCCAATTTCTGCACTGCTTCGCCCTGGACATTTATTTCTCCTGTGCCCCCCAGGACATTAAGCAGTCCTGCCTTGGAAACTTCACGGTCAATAATTTTTGCGGATAAGATTAATTCATTGAGCAGGCGGGTAAATCTGCCTGAGGCCATGGGGCGTTCTTTCTGAGATAATAACAGATGTTCAACTACAGTAACTTGTCGCATAATTAACCTGCAAAAATATAAATAAGGTTATCTGCCGCCAGACTGCGGACCCATTGCTGAGATTTATTTTCATAGCGTACTTTTCCAGACAAGGACTTGTCACGCATTGCTTTGTCGTAAATATCATCAACCATGATTGTGTGTTGTTGTCCGTAAATAAGTGCTTTCTCAACGC
>JAAYGZ010000366.1 GCA_012727515.1 Desulfovibrionales bacterium | reverse complement strand
ATCCTGGGCAACGTTTTTAGGGTCAGATTCATAGTCTGCGCCAGGTTCTGCGGCCTGAGCCAGCACCGTGGTCTCCTGATGCAGATCATAGAGCACATTCTCGGTTTTTTTGCGAATAGTCTGCGGCGTGATGCCATGCTCGCTATTATAGTCCATCTGGCGCTCACGACGACGCTCTGTTTCAGCCATGGCCTCTGCCATGGAGCGGGTTATCTTGTCCGCATACAACAGCACAGTGCCCCGCACATTCCGTGCAGCCCGGCCAAAAGTCTGAATCAGGGAGCGCGTGGAACGCAAAAAACCTTCCTTGTCTGCGTCTAAAATTGCAACCAGGGAAACTTCCGGAATATCCAGCCCTTCGCGCAGCAGGTTAATGCCCACCAGCACATCAAACTCCCTGGCCCGCAGGGCCTGGATAATGGCCACCCGCTCCAGGGTATCAATATCAGAATGTAAATACCGGGCAGCTACGCCCCTGGCCTGCAAAAACTCGGTCAGATCTTCGGCCATACGCTTGGTCAGGGTGGTGACCATAACCCGCTCTTCTGCCTGAATGCGCTCCAGGCAGCGCTCCATGAGATGGTCCATCTGGCCCTGGGTGGGAATAACCTCCACCACAGGGTCCACCAGACCAGTGGGACGGATGATCTGTTCCACCACCACGCCCTGTGCCCGCTCCAGTTCCCACGGTCCTGGAGTGGCAGAAACAAAAACACAGGTGCCCACACGGGTCAGAAATTCATCAAAGCACAAAGGCCGGTTATCCAGGGCCGAAGGCAGGCGAAATCCATAGTCCACCAGGGTCTGCTTGCGCGAACGGTCCCCATTAAACATGCCGCCAATCTGCGGAATAGTGATGTGCGATTCATCGGCAAAAAATAAAAAATCCTTGGGAAAATAATCAAGTAATGTGGCCGGGGGCTGACCAATGTGTCGGCCATCCAGGTGCAGGGAATAATTTTCAATGCCATTGCAATAGCCCAGTTCTTCAATCATTTCCAGGTCAAGCTGGGTTTTCTGCTCCAGGCGCTGGGCTTCCACCAGCATGTTCTGGCCTTGAAAATACTCCAGGCGCAGCCGCAGTTCTTCGCGGATATCGCCCATGGCCCTGGCCAGATTATCGCGGTCAGAAACATAATGGCTGGCTGGATAGATCACGGTTTTCTGGATGCGGGAAATAATTTCTCCTGTCAGGGGATTGGTCTCAAAAATGCCGTCAATCTCATCGCCAAAAAACTCCAGACGCAGGGCCTGCTCGTGTTTATAGGCCGGAATAATCTCCAGCACATCGCCACGTACCCGAAATGTTCCCCGGTGCAGGTCATAGTCATTGCGCTCATACTGCACATCCACCAGGCGTCCGAGAATGGTTTCCATGCTCACGGCCTGGCCGCATTCCACAGGAATGACCATCTGGGCGTAATATTCAGGTGAACCCAGCCCATAAATACAAGACACCGAGGCAATAATGATCACATCGCGCCGGGTCAGCAAAGCATGGGTAGCTGCATGGCGCAGCTTATCAATGTCATCGTTAATGGCTGAATCTTTTTCAATATAGACATCAGAATGGGGCAAATAGGCTTCCGGCTGATAATAGTCATAATAGCTGACAAAATATTCCACTGCATTGTGCGGAAAAAGCCCCTTGAATTCATTGTACAGCTGGGCAGCCAGGGTTTTATTGGGCGCCATGATCAGGGCTGGCCTGCCAAGCTCAGCAATGACATGGGCCATGGTAAAGGTCTTGCCAGACCCGGTGACACCTAAAAGCACCTGATCTGTGCAGCCCTGGCGAATGCCCGTGCACAAATCTGCAATGGCTGCGGGCTGGTCGCCTTTGGGAAGAAAATCAGAGCGAAGCTGAAAAAGAGACGTGCTGGACATGGGATCTCACGCAGGAGCAGTATATAATGGGGCTATTTGGGAAGAATGCCCAGAACATTGGGCACGGGCCAGAAATTTTTGTTACTACCCTGGAAAAAACTCGTTCTGTACTCGCCCACCCAGCGCCCGACCCAGCCATTGGACTGCACATACATTGCCGCGTCAGCTCCCCCTTCCACATACATGGCCCCAATCAGTTCCAGGGGCAAATCAAGCAGGGCCTGGGTAAATTCATGCATAGAGACCTTGGGCCGACAATGTACAAACAAAACCCTGCCCTGCTGGTCCATGCCAATGGCTGCGGCTGAATGCCGCCGTTCATCAGCTGGCCACAGATTTGCCCGCTCAGCGTTGAAAAGGCGATAATTCTGAATAACTCCGTCATAGCGGGCAATGATCTGGCCCCAGTCTTCATTGGCCCGGCGATCAACCCAGCGCACAACAGGCAGGCCCGGCTCTTTGGGACCAAAAACAAGAAATGCGCCATAGTCCGGGTGAATAAAGGAGTTTACCACCAGGTCTTTGTCACGCAGATAGCCTGTACTGCGCTGTCGGTCATCAGCGCGGAACATTCCAGCATTGATAACAGCCACAAACCTGTGTTGTCTGGCCCAATCCTGGACAGTCACTGCCTGGCCCGTGTTCAGGACCGAGCCAACACGCAACGTAAACCTGTTCGGATCAATACGCAGCACAGCCACACTACCCTGAGCGCCGGACAAGTCTCCGCTGCCCGGATCTGGCATGACAAACTCACGCAGTTCCAGCCCAGGAGCCACGACCTCCCACTCAGCATGACAGGGTAGCGCCAGAACGCCGAGAAAAAAAAGACAGAGCACTGCACTTGACCAACGCATAGGAACTGTCACCTGTAACTCCGCTACTCCACCAATCATGCACGTTGCACAAGAGTATCCCTTTCATAAATGCAGTGGCATTTCAAGCCAGCACAACCTGAGAGTCTGATGTTGCTGGCCAGATCTGCATGCCCGTGGCTGGTCAAAACCGCCCAGGAGCACGCCCCAGCCAGCCTACTCCTCGCGCTGCTCCAGGGCCTGGCGTAAAAGGCGAAACAAGGCCCGGCCATTTTTAGATGGCTTGCCCGCTGCTTTTTCCTGGGCCGCGCCACGGGCCAGGAGCATAAGTTTCTGCTTTTCCAGGCCCAGATCCTGTACCACCTCGGCCAGCACCTGTTCATCTCCGGCAACCAGGGCATCGCGCCAGACTTCAAGCTGGTGAAAATCCTCAGTACGCTGCACATGCAGTTGATCCAGATCTGCCAGGGCCTGCTGAATAGGCTCCACCTCTGTTTTGCGCATCAGAGCGCCAATAAACTGCATGTGTCTTCGCCGGGCTTCCTTGTCTTTGAGGCGATGATACAAGGCAATTGCGTCCAGCAGCGGCTCTGGCAACTCCATGCGCTCCAGGTGCTCCGGCGTCAGGGCTGTCAGACGTTTGCCAATCTCCTGCAAGGCCAGCATGTCGCGCTTGCGCTGAGATTTGCTGGGCTGATCCTCGCGCTCTTCAGAATATCCGTGCTCAAATATGGTCATGCGTCCTCCGTTCTGGCTACGCCTCATTGTTCTGCATCATTACCTGCCCACTGGCAGGCATTTCAGTTGGTTATCGTGTATGCTCCACTGTCCCCGCTGAGTTGGCCAGGCAAGTGCTGCGTCCAGACGGTGTAAAAACTCTGTGCGCGAGACAGCAAATCCGCCAAAGCGTTGCATGTGTGCCGTGGTCTGCTGGCAATCCACCAGACTATACCCTGCCTGCTCCAGCAGACGCACAAGCGTGACCACGCCGATTTTTGACGCATTGGGCTGATGATAGAACATGGATTCCCCAAAAAAAGCCCGCCCCAGGGCCAGCCCATACACGCCGCCTGCCAGGGTTGTTCCGTTCCACACTTCCACGCTGTGGGCAAAGCCCAGGCTGTGCAGGGTGCTGTATGCGGCCTGCATTTCCGGCACAATCCATGTCCCCTGGCCCGTGCTGCGCGGAGTCCGGGCACAGTGGGTCATGACCTGATCAAAAGCTGTATCCAGAGTAATGCGAAATGGCTGCTGGCGCAGCAGGCGCTTGAGCCGTGCAGGAACATGCAGACCGCCTGGTTCCAGAATGCAACGCGGCTCCGGGCTCCACCATAAAATGGGTGTATGTTCGGTGTACCAGGGAAAAATTCCCATGCTGTATGCCCGCAGCAGGCGCTGGGGAGACAAATCGCCTCCCACAGCCAATAAACCATCTGCATCCGCATGGGATGGGTGCGGGAAAACAGGTTCAGCAGAAAGGTGAAAGACGGTCACAAAAGACTAACGCTCAGCATAGCTGAAAGTCAGGTTCTGGTCAGCATCATGGTCAATGAGCACCTGCCCGCCAGTACGCAGGGTGCCAAACAGAATCTGATCTGCCAGCACATCCTTGACTTCCTGCTGAATGACCCGCCCCAGGGGCCTGGCGCCAAAAGCCGGATCAAAACCCTTGTGGGCCAGCCAGGTTCTGGCCGTATCTGTTATATTGAGTTGCACATTTTTGGCTGCAAGCTGGGTTTGCAGTTCAGCCATGAATTTATTCACAATCTGCTCCATGACCTCCTGGGTCAGGGAATGGAATGGAATAACAGCGTCCAAACGATTGCGAAACTCCGGGCTGAAGAGCTTTTCAATGGCTGCCATGCCGCGTGAGGCCCTGTCCTCCCCGGCACCGGCCTGAAAGCCAATGGCATTGCCACTCATTTCCCTGGCTCCGGCATTGGAAGTCATCAGTAGAATAACATTGCGAAAATCCGACTTGCGGCCATTATTATCTGTCAGGGTGGCGTGATCCATGACCTGCAATAAAATGGAAAACATATCCTCATGGGCTTTTTCAATTTCATCAAGCAGGAGCACGCAGTGCGGTGTTTTGCGAATGGCGTCAGTTAAAAGTCCGCCCTGCTCAAAGCCCACATAGCCAGGAGGCGCCCCAATCAAGCGGGCCACAGCATGTTTTTCCATGTATTCACTCATGTCAAAACGCACAAAAGAAATGCCCAGGCATAGGGCCAGCTGTTTGGCAACTTCGGTTTTGCCCACACCTGTCGGGCCAGTCAGCAAAAACGACCCCACAGGGCGTTCTGCATTGCCAAGCCCGGCCCTGGAACGCTTGATGGCCAGACTGAGCATGGACACAGCTTCGTGCTGTCCAAATACCTGCTGTCCCAGTTCCTCTTCCAGGTTGCCCAAGCGT
>JAAYGZ010000365.1 GCA_012727515.1 Desulfovibrionales bacterium | reverse complement strand
GTCGTAGGTACCGTCCCTGGCATTGTCCTGGGATGGCTCCACACCGTCCAGGAGCGGGGCTTTTACCGCTGCGTCCACAAAGCCGATGCTCATATAGCCAATGGCATTGACATCATTGGACACAGCAACCTTCATGGCGCCATTTGAAGATACAATATTGGCGCTGTCAGCCACCAGGCCTTTTTTAAGGAGTTTGCCCCAGAACACTTCGCGTGTGCCACTGGCTTCATCACGGGCGTACAGGGTGATGGGTGCGTCTGCGCCGCCAACGTCCTTCCAATTAGTGATTGTTCCGGCAAAAATTTCGCGCACCTTGTCCGCAGACAGTTCTGATACGTTGTTGGTGGGATGCAGCACAAGAGTCACTCCATCCACAGCAAAAGCAAAGGAAACCAGACCGTATTTGGCTATTTCTTCTTCAGACAAAGCCCGGCCAGTATTGCCGATGTCGGCCAGGCCTTCTCCTGCCTTTTGTACGCCAACCCCGGTACCGCCGCCTTCAATGGTGATGCGGATGTCCGGGTTAACAGCCATGATGCGTTTGGCCGCATCTGTCATGACCGGGATATGGGCAGTTCCTCCGGCAATATCGATTTTGCCTTTTTGTCCGGCAAAACCTTCAAGCATGTCTGCCCAGGCCGTGCAGTGTATCATCAACCCGGCAAAGATAACCAGCGCACAATACAGAAAACGTTTCATCAGATGCCTCCTTATACGAACTAATTTGCATCTAGCTATCTGACGATGCCTGGGTGGACAAATAGAAATACGAAATAGCCCAGCCTTGTGACTATTTGTGTTCTCTATGCAGGCGCGGCAAATCTGCGCGTCAGCATCTCATACGGCCTGGACTTTTTGGTTTGCGGGCCTGTGCTCTTTTGGCTAGGGAAACGCTGGTTCGTTCTTCCTGTTGTACCCAGGCTACAGAACCAAAAGCGTAACACGAGGAACATTTATGATATATCGGAATCTGCAGTCCTGCCTGGACGATCTGGAGCAAAGCAAGCAACTGGTGCGCATTGACACTGAAGTTGACCCGTATCTGGAGGCAGGTGCTATCCAGCGCCGGGTGTTTGAGGCTGGTGGCCCGGCCCTGCTTTTTACTCGTGTCAAAGGCTCATCCTTTCCCATGGCAGCCAATATCTTTGGCACCATGCAGCGCACGCATTTTATTTTTCGCTCCACGCTCAAACGTGTGGAAGCCCTGCTGGCAGCCAAGGCTGATCCTGCAGCGCTTCTCAAACGCCCTGGCTTGTGGCCGGATATGCTTGCTGCGGCCTGGCACACCAGGCCCAAGGTTGTTCGTGATGGCCCGGTGCTTGCCCAGCGCACACGTATTTCCAACCTGCCTCAGCTTGTGTCCTGGCCCAAAGATGGCGGAGCCTACGTCACTCTGCCCCTGGTCTATACAGAGCGCCCGGCGCGTCCAGGATTTTTAGGCTCAAACCTGGGCATGTACAGGGTGCAGCTTTCTGGCTCTTCCTTTGCGCCAGACAAGGAAGTGGGCCTGCATTACCAGATTCATCGCGGCATTGGCTATCATCATGCAGAAGCCATTGAGCGAAACCAGGCCCTGGCTGTGCACGTTTTTGTGGGCGGACCGCCTGCCATGACCCTTGCTGCAATCATGCCTTTGCCCGAAGGCGTGGCAGAAGTGCTTTTTGCCGGAGCGCTGGGCGGGCACCGCATTCCCATGATTCGCAGGCCCGGACAGCGTTTGCCGGTGCTGGCAGAAGCGGATTTCTGCATTTGCGGCCATATTGTGCCGGGCGTGCACAAGCCTGAAGGCCCTTTTGGCGATCATCTGGGCTATTACAGCCTGACCCATGATTTTCCTGTCATGGCTGTGGATGAAGTGCTGCACCGTAACGGGGCTGTCTGGCCCTTTACCACTGTGGGCCGTCCGCCTCAGGAAGATACCATGTTCGGAACCTTTATCCACGAACTGACCGCAGAACTGATCCCACAGGTTTTTGGGGGCGTGCATGAAGTCCATGCCGTGGATGCGGCAGGTGTGCACCCGCTGCTTTTGGCTGTGGGCAGTGAACGCTATGTTCCGTATGCTGAAGATCGCCAGCCTCAGGAACTTATTACCAATGGTCTGTCCTTGCTGGGCACGTCTCAGACCTCGCTGTCCAAATATGTTCTGCTTGCGGCCCGTGAAGATGAGCCATCCTTGTCCTGCCAGGACGTGCCGCGTTTTTTTCAGCATGTGCTTGAGCGCCTGGATTTGTCCCGTGATATGCATTTTATCACCCGCACCACCATGGATACCCTGGATTATTCAGGTATCAGCTTAAACCAGGGCTCTAAAGTCTTGTGGACAGCAGCAGGTCGGCCCAGACGGGTTTTAGGCGCACGCCTGCCTGATCTGCCTGCCTTGCCCCCAGGGTTTGGTTCAGTGCGGTGGTTTGCGCCAGGCATTATAGTTGTAAGCGGACCAGCCCATGCCCAGCCCAGAGACACCCATGACCCTGGTATGGACGAACTCTGCCGTATGCTGGAAGCCACGACTGATTTATCAGGATTTCCTCTTGTGGTGGTTGCTGATGACGCGGAGTTCTGCGCTGCGTCCTGGGATAATTTTCTGTGGGTAACCTTTACCCGCTCTGACCCGGCCACAGACACCTATGGCCTGCACGCTGGCATCAGGTGCAAGCATTGGGGCTGTTCGTCCATGGTCATTGATGCGCGGCTGAAAACCTATCATGCGCCGCCGCTGGAAACTGTGCCAGAGATAGAGCGCAGGGTTGATGCCCTTGCCCTGCCTGGCCAGCCCCTGTATGGGATCATTTAAGTATCAAACACAGACAAGGAGAACCCTATGCGCACAAAAATCGTGGCTACTCTTGGCCCGGCATCCATGGATCAGGCCATTATGAAGGAAATGGTGCACCTGGGGGTGCGCGTGTTCCGCCTTAATTTTTCTCATGCTGATGCTGCTCATTTCGGGCCAGTGGTTCAGAAAATTCGAGCCCTGGAAGCAGAAACAGGCGTGTGTTTAACAGTCATGGGCGACCTGTGTGGCCCGAAAATTCGTATTGGCGAGGTCAAAGGCTCTCCACTACAGATTCGCAAAGGTGCCTATGTGTGTCTGGGCACGCCAGACATGGCTGGCCATAAGGAATGCGAAATTTTTATCAGCCTGGATGTGCCGGAGCTGCTGGAAGGACTGGCAGAAGGCATGCCTGTTTCCCTGTCCGATGGAATGCTGCAATTTACTGTGGTTCGCGTGCTGGAGCAGGACCGCTTGTTTGTTCTTGAAGCGCAAAATGGCGGCATTTTAACATCCAACAAGGGCATTGCTTTTCCTGGAAAAACCCTGCGCGTGGCCGCCATGACTGAAAAAGACCGCCGCGACCTGCACCAGGGCCTGGATATTGGCATTGACGCAGTGGCCCTGTCTTTTGTGCAGTGCAAGGAAGATATTGAAGACCTCAAGGCTGAAATCACCCAGCATGGCACCTGGATTCCTGTTGTGGCCAAGATTGAGCGCCGAAATGCCGTGGATCAGCTGGAGTCCATTCTTGAAGTGGCAGATGCCATCATGGTTGCACGCGGGGACCTGGGCCTTGAGTGCAGCCCTGCTGAATTGCCCATTATTCAGAAAAAAATGCTGCGAGCCTGCCGCCATGCGCAAAAACCAGCCATTGTGGCCACGCAGATGCTGCTGTCCATGGTGAAAAATCCCGTGCCCACCAGGGCTGAATCCACGGATGTGGCCAATGCCATGCTTGATGGAGCTGATTGCGTCATGCTGTCCGAAGAAACCGCCATTGGCAGTTATCCTGTGGAAGCAGTGCGATTTATCAGTGAAATTGCTGAACATGCCGAGCCATATTATCTGGAGCGCATTGGCGGACCCTTTGCGCCCAAGCCAGAAAAAAATCCGCCCAAGTTTTTAGCCTATTCTGCCTGCTTAATGGCAGATAATGCAGAAAGCGCGGCCATTGTCTGCCATTCAACCACTGGCGCCACGGCCCGTTATATCTGTAGTCGCCGTCCTGCCCAGCCCATTTACGCCATGACAACCGATGCGCGTGTCATGCGCTGGCTCAATTTTTTCTGGAACATCACACCAGTGGAAAGCCCCCATGAGCCGCGTAGTCATCAGAAACGGGCAGAGCAGTTTATTCATGATTCTTCCATGTTTGTGCCTGGAAATAGTGTGATTATTGCCAGTGGTCAGGCCACACCGGGCATGGGCACAGTGATGACCAATGAAATAAAAATTTATTACAAATAAGCCTGTGGCTCCTGACCTGTTCAACTCCGGGCATATGTCCATCCAAAAGGGCTGCGGCCCTTTTGGCGTTTCAGGTGCTGCACAGGTGCGGCGTTGTATGTAAAAAACGTGGAGCGTGAAACATGGGAACACGTCCGTTTTCAGGGCTGAAGCGGCAGTGGTCAGGCCTTGGAGTGAGTCTGCTCTGGCTGATACTGATGGCAGGCTGTGCGGCCAGGGAAGCGCCTTTGCCAGAACAACCTGCTCCGCCAGTCAGCCCGTCCTTGCCATCTGTTTCAGCTGATTTAATCAGCGTTTCCCTGGAACACGGGGCTGCTTTAATTACGTCTAAAGACATAATGGATTTGTATGCTTGAACATATTGCAGTTGTTCTTTTTCGTCCCAAGTATCCGGAAAATATTGGTTCTGTGGCCAGGGCCTGCCTGAATATGGGTTGTGGGCGTATTGTGCTGGTTGATCCCTGGAACTGGGATCTGGACAAGGCTTTGCCGCTGGCCACGCACCATGCCCGGCATTTGCTGGACAATGTGGAGATATATCCCACCCTGGCCGAGGCGCTGCGGCCTTTTTCTTTTGTCTATGGAACCACGGCCAGGACCGGTGGCTGGCGCAAGTCGTTATTGCTGCCCGAAGAGGCGGCCTCAGCAATCAGTGCCCAGCGCACAGAGGGCGAGGAAATTGCCCTTGTGTTTGGCCCGGAGGACAAGGGCCTGACCAACGAGGAAACTGATCTGTGCCATCATCTGCTGACCATTCCTACCACAGAGAATCTGACCTCGCTCAATCTCAGTCAGGCCGTTATGGTGGTGTTGTATGAATGTTTCAGAAAATCCCAGACCAAACCCTTCAAAGTGGCGGGTTATCCCAAGGAACGGTACATACGTCACGCAGAGCGGGAGATTTTATTTGCCCAACTGCGTGAAACTCTTGTGGATATAGACTATCTTAAACCAGATAATCCAGAGTATTTCATGCTCTCCATCAAGCGCTTTCTCAACCGGGTCAATCCACGGCTCAATGAGTACAATCAGCTCATGGGCCTGTGTCGGCAACTGCGGCGCATTGTGCGCATTGCCAAGGGCAAGGGGCTGTAGGTGCTTTGCCCTGGCCCAAAATGCGATATGGCGTGCTACATGGCGCAGATGATCCTCGGCTCTGGTTGCACCTCACTGCGCCTTGGGGCATGAGGGCTGGGCGCTCTGGACAAACCTATGCACACTACTTCTTTTTTTTCCACCTTTGCTGATTTTACGCACTACCTTGACGGGCTGGGCCTTTTTTCCATGCGCCTTGGCCTGGAGCGCATCAATGCGGCCCTGGACGCCCTTGATCTGCGTATTGCCCACGCTCCGGTGGTGCATGTGGTGGGCACCAATGGCAAAGGCTCAACAGCTGGCTTTACCGAGGCCCTGGCCAGAGCGCACGGAATACGCACAGGACTGTACACGTCTCCGCATCTGGTGCAGGTGCGCGAGCGCATCCGCGTAAACGGACAGATGCTTGGCCCTGATCTGTGGCTCACCGCAGCAAACAGAGTCATGGCCTGTTGCGCAGACATGGGGCTGACCTATTTTGAGCTTCTGACAGTGCTGGCCATGTGGCTGTTTCGCGAGCATGAGGTGGAGCTTTGTATTCTTGAGGCCGGCCTTGGGGGCACTCATGACGCGATCTGTGCCATTGCGGCTCAGGTTGTGGCCATGACTCCTGTGGGTCTGGACCATGAACAGATACTTGGCCCTGGGCTTATGGACATTGCTCAGGATAAAAGCGGGGCTTTGGGACGTTGTCCGGCAGTGCTGGGCTGCCAGCCAGATGCAGTGGCCCGGTTATTTGCTCATGTCTGTGCCAGAACTGGCCAGAAATATACAGAATTAGCTGAATGTGCCACGCCACACGGCTTTGCTCTGCCCTATGGAACAGGTGTGCTGCACTGCTCGCGGGCCATGTTGCCAGCTCATCCCCCTTACCAAGTGGCTAACGCGGCCCTGGCTTCTCTGGCCTGGCAGGAAATAGCCGCGCAACATGCTTGGGGCGTGAGCCACGAGCGCTCATGTCAGGCCTTAGGGCGTACTGTTTTTCCCGGGCGTTTTTGTCAGCATGGCACTATTCTTGTTGACGGCGCTCACAACAGCATGGGCCTAAGCGCCCTGTGTCAGGCCCTGGAACAGGATGGACGGCACTTTGACCTGCTCATTTTTCAGTCCATGGCTGATAAGCAGCTTGACCCGGCAGTGCTGACACGAGTGCAGGCTCTGTGCGACCGGGTTTGTGTGCCAGCCCTGCCAGGCAATGCACGGGCCAGTGAAGCGTCTGCTCTGGCCCGGTATTTTTCCTGCCCGGTGCAAGAGGCTGATTCTCTGAACCAGGCCCTGGCTCTGGCCCAGAATGGATCTGTGCTTGTGTGTGGATCACTCTATCTGGTGGGTGCGTTCTATGCAGCGCGGCCAGAATTTTTTCCCTTGACGTAAAGGAGTCCCATGTCATCCCTGTTTCGCTATATTCCGTCTGTGGACCGATTTTTACAAACCCTGGAGGCTGAGGACGCATTTGCGCCAGTGCCCCGGCCTGAACTGCGGGTGCAGGTGGGCGCATTTTTAGACCTGTGCCGGGAAGAAATCCGCGAGGGCGTGCTGACAACGCCTGAAGACCTGGCCTGGGAGCGGCTTGTCCTTCGGGCCAGGGCTTTTGTACGCACAGCTGTGCGTCCACATTTTCGCCGGGTCATCAATGCCACGGGCGTGGTTATCCATACCAATCTGGGGCGCTCAATTCTGGCTGACCAGGCTGTGCAGGCCGTGGTTGACGGGTGCAGACATTATTCCAATCTGGAAATGAATCTGGCCACTGGCCAGCGGGGCAGTCGCTATGCTCATGTGGAGGCTCTGCTGTGCCGTCTGACCGGGGCAGAGGCTGGGCTTGTGGTCAATAATAATGCTGCTGCCGTGCTTTTGGTGCTGGACACCCTGGCCAAGGAGCGTGAGGTTGTGGTTTCTCGCGGCCAGCTGGTGGAAATCGGCGGCTCGTTTCGTATTCCCGAAGTAATGAAAAAAAGCGGGGCAGTGCTGCGCGAGGTCGGAGCCACCAACCGCACTCACCTGCATGATTATGCGCAGGCCATTACTGAGCGCACTGCCTTGCTTATGAAAGTGCATACGTCCAATTACCGCATTATCGGCTTTCATAAGGAAGTAAGCGCCCCAGACCTGGTGGCCCTGGGTGCAGAGCACGGTTTGCCTGTTTTTGAGGATTTGGGCAGCGGCAATCTTTTTGACTTCAGCCCCTATCATTTTATGTCCGAGCCTACTGTCCAGCAGGTTGTGCGGGCAGGAGTGCAGGTGGTCAGCTTTAGTGGAGACAAGCTCCTGGGCGGTCCTCAGGCAGGCATTATTGTGGGGCATAAAAAATATATAGACCAGATCAAGAAAAATCAGCTCAACCGCGCCCTGCGCATTGATAAAATGACTCTGGCAGCCCTGGAAGCAACGCTGCGTCTGTACGTGGACCCGGAAACAGCCAGGCAGGCAGTGCCCACAGTGCGCATGATCACAGCGCCCAAACAGGAAATACAGCACAAGGCCCAGGCATTGCAACGGAAATTACGCGCAACGCTGGGAGATCTGGCCGAGATAGCCTGTGCGCCTGGCCAATCGCGGGTGGGCGGAGGCTCGTTTCCGGAGCAGGATGTGCCTACTGTGCTGGTGCGCATCTATCCGCGTGTACGTAGTGTGGAAGCCCTGCGCGATGGGCTTTTGCAGACTGATCCGCCAGTGATCGGGCGAGTGGAAGACGGGGCATTGTGCTGCGACCCGCGCACAATAGAGCCCGGAGAATATGGTCTGATTGCCGCTGCCATGCTCTCTGTTCTGACCAGGCAGAACAGTTGAGGAAGGAAAGTCATCTTTTGGCAAAAAAACAAGTCATCCTCGTGCTTGACACGAGGAACTATAGCCATGCGACCAGTATAGATTATCGGGTCAAGCCCGATAATGACGGAAACGGGGTGTTGGAGGACGACAGGCCCGATAATGACGGGAGTGGAAAGGCGTCATTGCGAAGCCTTTAGGCTGAAGCAATCTTGTTGGACTTGGCAGAGACTACCACAAAGATAAACCCTGCCACCGCATCCAAGATGGCCACGGCCTAACGGCCTCGCCATGACGGAGGAACAACGGCGTCATCCCCTGGCGTTTCACTTTAGTCATCCTCGTACGTGACACGAGAATCCATAACCATTAACCATTAACCATAAACCATTAGCCATTAACCACTCCCCATTGACCATAAGCCATCAACCAAGGGAAAATATATGCACAAAAAACTGGTTCGCCCGGAAATGGATGGATTTACGCCCTATGTGCCTGGGTTATCCATTGATGAAATAAAAAAACGCTTTGGGCTGGACACGGTCATTAAAATGGCCAGTAATGAAAATCCCCTTGGCGTGTCTGCGGTGGTACAGCAACGCCTGCACATGGCCAGTGCCCTGGCCTTTCGTTATGCTCAGGCCGGCACGCCAGCCCTGACCCAGGCTTTGGCCCAACATCTGGGTGTGCCTCAGGAATGTATTGTTGCAGGTAATGGGTCTGACGAAATCATTGATTTGCTTATTCGCGTGGTTGCCCGCCCTGGTGTGGATAATGTGGTGGCTTTTACCCCATGTTTCAGCATGTATGACGTGCAGTCCAGGCTTTGCGGGGTGGAGTTTCGCCAGACACCGCTGCGTGCTGATTTTTCCTTTGACTTTGAGAATCTGCTGGCGCTGACAGACGAACACACAGCCCTGGTTTTTATCACAAATCCAGACAATCCTTCAGGATATGCCTGTCCTGCCGCAGATATTGTGGCCCTGGCAGCACGTTTGCCCAAGCGCTCCCTCTTGGTGGTTGACGAAGCCTATGTGGATTTTGCTGCTCCAGTGGAGCAGTATTCTGCTTTAAGCGCTTTTGGCAGCAGCCCGAATATCATTATTTTGCGCACCTTTTCCAAAATGTACGGCCTGGCAGGGCTGCGTCTGGGCTATGGCATTATGCCGGCTTGGCTGGCTGAGCTTGTGTTGCGGGTAAAACTGCCGTTTAGCGTGAATATTCTGGCTGAACAGGCCGGGCTTGCGGCCCTGGAAGATACATTTTTTGTGGCAGAAACCCAGCGTGTTGTTCGTGACGGCAGGGCAGAGCTGAGCCAGGGCCTGACAGCTCTGGGATGCACGGTCTATCCGTCACAGGCTAATTTTCTGATGTTTCGTCCGCCTGCGTCGTCTCTGAGTGCGCATGAAATTTTTGAAGCATTGCTGCGCAAAGGAATAATTATTCGCCCCTTGTCCAGCTATGGAATGCCGGATTTCCTGCGTGTTACTGTGGGCACACAAGAGGAAAACAGCAGATTTCTCACACTGATGGCAGAAAGTATGCGCGGAGGTATCTCATGAGCACAATTACCATTGTCACTTTGGATGGTCCGGCAGGCGTGGGCAAAACAACTGTGGCCCGTTTGGTGGCAGACCAACTGGACCTGGCCTATCTGGACACAGGAGCCATGTTTCGCGCTGTGGCCTGGAGATTTGG
>JAAYGZ010000364.1 GCA_012727515.1 Desulfovibrionales bacterium | reverse complement strand
CTGTTATGATGGTCACTGTTTTTAAAATCGGTAACTTTGTGCCATCATTGCGGATTAAAATCCTGTCTGAATTATCAACAATCTGTTTCAAATCACCAATAGGGCATCTCTTTTCTTCTGCTGGGCAGAGAAATTTATGACAGCGATGGCCAATAATCGCATTTGCAGGTGCTCCAAACATTTCTGCAGCCCTGGGATTAACCTGCTCAACGACCCGTGTTTCAGCATCAATAATCACCAGGCCCACAGGCAGGCTCTCCGTGATTGAGCGCTGCAGCAATTCACTTTCCCGCAAGGATTGTTCCATGTGCAAACGCTCGGTGCTATCTTCCAGCACAGCAACATGGTGTGTTATTTTCCCTTCCTGATCATAAATTGCAGAAATACTGACTGTTGCCCAGAACTCAGTCCCGTCTTTACGACGATTGCGCATCTCCCCTTTCCAGGTTTTCTGAGTGCGGATCGTGTGTACCAGATTTTTATGAACGTCCTTGGGAGTCGCACCTGATGCTAATAACTCCGGAGGTTTTTTACCAACAGCTTCAGCCAGGGAATACCCAGTGAGCTGTTCAAATTTGGGATTCACATATTCAATCGTCCCATGACTGTCTGTGATAAGAACACTGTCCAGGCCCTGCTCTACTACGGCTGCCAGGCGTTGCCCATGTTCCTCGCTGTTTCGTAATGCATGATTTATGGCCAGTAAGTTTTGGTGCTCTTTGTCCAGGGCGCGGGCTTTATGCCGCAAACGCCATTGAAAAAAGCCGACCACTGCTGTGCTGAACAAGGCAGCAAACAAATACACATAAAATTCCTGTTGAAACGTCGGGAGCACCGTATCGTGCGCATACGTGACCAGATACCCGGCCAGTTGTTCCTCAGTATCTCGCAAAGGCAACAGGGTGGCCATATAGGTCTGCCCTTCAATAGTTACAGCCTCGGCCATGGCTTTGCCCGCGTCCATTCTTGCCTGAATATCTGTATGATCACGCAAGGCCCAGTTAATCTGCTGGGACATAGAGGATAAGGCGGGCGGGCTGCTGGAAAAAAGTGCATGAGGATCTTCTATAAGAAAATCAGGACTTATGTCTGACTGGCTGTACGTCTTGAGTTGATCCGGAAAAAGAGTGCTTTCAGCTAAGGTGCGCGATAACAAAAAAGCAAACTCCCGCGAGCCGTCCAAATCCGCCAGAGCATCGCGAATAACCTTGGCCGTCAGCACCAGCTCTACACTGCCCACATGCTGCCCCTGGAACAGCAAGGGATAAACAAAGCGAAATCCGGCCGCAATTTTACCAATCTCAAATCCATACACCGCCTGCTGCGTTTCATTGGCAATGCGCACCATGCTCCGAATAGCAAAAAGATTATCCCCATATTGTTCCGGGTGATTAAAGCGTAAAAAACTGGTTCCATCTGGAAGATGAAACTGCAACTGACGCAGATTCTGCTGCATCATGCGTTCATAGGTGGGAAAAAGAAGGCGGTATAAACGTCCGCGCAGGATATTTTGTCTTTCTTTTGACGCAGTACGCGCTTCTGCCAACAGCTCTGTTACCAGCGGATCATTTAAGGTGTTGGCAAAAAAGCCATCCATAGCCAGACGATAGGACTGGACACCAGACTGATACGCAAGATTTAAATTAGTGATATATTCGGAAAAATGCGTATTTTCTTTTTGCAGTTTATTTTCATGTAAAAAAAATGCTGCGCCCAAAAAAATAAGCAAAAAAAATACTGCCATCCCAAATTGTTCTAACTTGATGCGCACCACTGACAACATCACCATCTCCTGGCTAAATACTCTGGCTTAAAAACTACCCATTTCAGGAATCACATCATTCCCCAGTAAACTGCGCACCACATCATACACTTCATCTGTGGCTGGTACCACTCCATAGCGAATATGTTCGCCCCAATCCTGGACCAGATACGCGTCCTGACCATGCACATCAAGATCAGTCAGTGCCCTGGCTATGGCGTGCATGGTTTCTGGCGTCAGGGTACGGGCATTGGCCACAAGGGCAAACGCAGGCAAGGGCTTGGTTTTATCAAGAACCTCAAGACCCAGATGCGCATATTTTTTGCCAATGGCTGTTTTGAGCCCTCCAATATCCGCATCTCCGCGTGCAACAGACGTTGCTACTTCATCATGCTTGCCCAAATACTCATACACATGCTCTGCCAGGGATGTGTTGTGCTGACGCAGCAGGCCATTTGTGGCCAGATAACCACAGGTAGAGAGAGGCTGGGTCAGTGTTATTTTCAGCTGCGTGCCTTGAGCCAGGTTAATGTTGCGTTCGCTCAGGCCCACCAGGGCACAGGTGTATGTTGCCTGACCAGAAGGCTCCTTAAAAAAAACCAATGGAATGGCCTTGGTATCCTTTGCTCGCAACGCCACATAGGGCAGAGGCCCCATGTATGCCAGGTCAATTTTATCCTCTCTGAACTGTCGCAACAGATCAGCATACGAATCCGTATAAATAAAAGGTAGTGTTGCTCCTACTTTTTGCTCCAAAAATGTGGTCATGGGCAAAAACTGGGCAATGGTTGTTTCACGTTCCTGCATGGGTAAGGGCGCAAAACGGATCTCAGCAGCATTAAGCTGTGTACCTGCACCCGACAAAACTATCAGGACCAGTGACATAAAAAATCTATACATATCTTCTCCTTATAGTATTCTGATTATGCTGACCCCAAGAACGCCTGCCAACATAACATCAGGAAATACATCAAAATAGCCGCCCTAGCGCAGCGCCAATTTCTGCTCCCAGTCATAGGCAGAACGGGTGATCAGGGCCAGATCATTATACTGTGGTTCCCAGCCCATGACAGCCTTGATACGGGCAGAATCAGCCACCAGGGCCGGAGGATCTCCGGCGCGTCGCTCTGCCTCGATAACAGGAAAATCCACTGCACAATGAACCTGCATGGCCTGGATAATTTCACGCACAGAATAGCCATGCCCATAGCCGCAGTTAAAAATACCTGAGCCCTGCCCGCGTTCCAGATGCCCCAGGGCCAGCACATGCGCTGCGGCCAGATCAGTGACATGAATATAGTCGCGGATACAGGTGCCATCAGGAGTGGGATAGTCAGTGCCAAAAATGCGCAGTTCCGGGCGCAGTCCCAGAGCTGCCTGGGCCGCGACTTTAATAAGGTGCGTGGCGTCTGGAGTTGATTGCCCGACCCGCCCCAAAGGATCAGCGCCAGCAACATTGAAATAACGCAAAATAATAAATGAAAAATCAGGATGCGCTGCGCCTGCGTCTTCAAGCACCCATTCGCTCATGAGCTTGGTCCGGCCATAGGGATTAATGGGCGCTGTGGGCGCGCTCTCGTCAATGAGACTGGTGTCAGGCATTCCATATACTGCGGCAGTGGAAGAAAAAATAAAATGCGGGATCGCATGGCTGATAGCCAGATGAATAAGGCTTGTGGTCTTATTGGTATTATTAAGATAGTATTTCAGCGGATGCGTCACTGATTCCGGAACAACAATAGAGCCGGCAAAATGAAGTACTGCAGAAAAACCCTCTGCGGCCATGAGCTCGCCAAGAAGCCGTGTATCTGCCAGATCTCCTACCACCAACCTGGCCGGTGGCAGCACAGAACGCGCCAGGCCAGTGGACAGGTTGTCATATACCACCACTTCGTATCCGCTTTCCACCAGCGCCAGAACTGTGTGTGAACCAATATACCCTGCCCCGCCAGTGACCAGAACCTTTGCCATGTGCCCCTCCTTGTCTGACGTGCCTGACTTGCCAGCCCGTGAGCCTGTGAGTATTCGAGGTCTCTCTTTACAGAAGGGAGCAGACCTTGCAAAGAGATTTCCCTGTGCCCATCTGCCATATACGTGTCTGAAAACACGCTGATACTTGTCAGCCTCACCAATACGGGCTTGTACCCGCCAGAGGAGGGCAAGACATTTTTTTAAGCAGCGCGTCCCCAAGCATTATCTTCATGGAAATTACAAGGAGTGTACATGACTCTTCCAGCCGGATTTACCCTGGTCTCATCCACCTATATTAAAGAAATTGCCTCTCATGCTGATCTGTTTACCCATGATGGCACTGGAGCGCGCATTTTATCCATGCGCAATACTGATGAAAATAAAGTTTTTGGCATTACCTTTCGCACTCCGCCAAAGGATTCCACCGGGGTCGCGCATATTTTAGAGCACTCAGTCCTGTGTGGGTCGCGCAAATATCCTGTTAAGGAACCTTTTGTGGAACTGCTCAAAGGTTCGCTGCAGACTTTTTTAAATGCCATGACCTTTCCGGACAAAACCGCGTATCCTGTGGCCACCCAAAACCTGAAAGACTT
>JAAYGZ010000363.1 GCA_012727515.1 Desulfovibrionales bacterium | reverse complement strand
CTGTATGCGAACGCATCCGGAAACGATTTGAGCAGGCGAACGAACTCGAATGCTCCCTGTCCATTGGTTTGGCCGCCTGGAGCGCGGATATGGGCTGCGACCAGGCCCTTTTTCTCAACAGCTGCGATCAGGCCCTGTACCGGGCCAAGGCCCTGGGACGAAATCGGGTGGAATACAATGCAACAAGCCCGGACCAGGCTGCTGGGTGCCCAGGTGTTTTCTGCCTGCGGGCTGAATATGCCGGATCAGAGGAGGATGCATGAACAACACGGCGCATGGCAAAGCAATCCAGACCGAATGGGACATGCAGGTTTCAGTGCACCAGCTGGCCGAGTCCCTGGGGCGGGCTATGGCAGTCAAAGCCTTGTGGGCGCGGACTCATTCTGAAGAAGTGGCCCTGGTGGGCGAGGTACTGGCCCTGGCTATGAAACTTTCGCCAAGCGTGGCCAAAATGATTCACCTGGCCGGGCACCTGCATGATATCGGCAAGATCGGTATTCCGGATTTTATCCTGCACAAACCAGATCGCCTGAGTCAGGAGGAATACCGCATTATCCAGGAACATTCGGCCATGGGTGAGGCCATTGTCCGACCAGTCATGGTGCTGGACAGGGGCGTCAGCGTTCCGGATATCGTGCGTCACCACCATGAACGCTTTGATGGCAGCGGATACCCTGATGGATTGCGTGGTCAGGAAATCCCACTGGGGGCGCGCATCATTGCCGTGGCGGACAGCTTGTCAGCCATGCTCCAGGATCGCCCGTATAAATCGTCCATGGATTTTGATGCTGCCGTGGACGAGCTGCGTGATCTGGCTGGAATCTGGTATGATCCGGATGTGATTGAGGCCCTGCTCCGCGTCCGGGAACAGGTTCGGCAGGCCATTGAACAGGCCATGGCTGCGGTTCCCGTGTCTTGCGGAGGATGGAGCCTGTGCGAATTAAAGCCCGATGCCTGCACAGGGTTTGATCCGGGCCTGCGTGACCCACTGACCGGGCTGTATTCCCGTCGCTATTTTGATCAGTTTCTGACTGGCGTCTTGTCCCGACCCATGACAGGCGGCCTGTGCCTGGCCCTGATTGACTGCGACCACTTTCGCGACTTCAATGAAATTCATGGTCAGGAAAAAGGGGATCGGGTTCTGGCCGGCCTGGGTCAGATAATCCGAACCGTGGTCCGCGATACCGTGGACTACCCCTTTCGTTTTGGTCGGGACGTCTTTGGAGTGGTCTTTCATCATTTTAATCTGAACGCCTGTGCTGTTGTGTGTGAGCGCATCCGCGCCCGCTTTCAGGCAGAGGAAGCAGAATGCACCCTTTCGGTGGGCCTGACGGCCTGGGATGGAAGTATTGGTTGCGATGCCCAGCAACTGATTGCTGCCTGCCGAAAATCCCTGCTGTGCGCCAAAAACTCAGGTCGTAATCAGGTCTTTCCTGTACCAGAATCCCTGCCCTCCCAGACAGCCCTGACTATGCAGACAGCCTCAGGCATTTGATCTTGGTGAGCAATTACATATTACGAACAAAGGCCGAGCCTTGTCTCTATGGAGAAAGGTATCTTTAACAATCACAAGATGATAGATGTTTTTTGCTTGTCATTTCGACCGACTGCGACCGCGAACAAAGTGCAGCGTGTGGCAGGAGAGAAGGAATCTCAGGAAAAAACAGATAGGCAGAGATCCCTTCGACAGGCTCAGGGCAGACTCCCCGACTATATACTGCCGAGAAAAGGAAAAGCCCATGCCTCAAATCAGATTCCGCCTTCCTTGTCGCCAGGAATTTGCCCAAGAATTATACCGCCCTGGTGTCATCTCCTTTGCGCGCATTCTATGGGGATCTCTTGGCAGTGGGATATTCCTTTTTCTCTTGTCTCTGTGTTCCTCCACCTGTGACATCCCTCTTCTTTCTCCGCCGTTAGCTGCAACCTGCTTTATTGGAGCTGCCTGTCCGTATTTACACGTTGCCCGACCCAAGCCTGCTATTATCGGTCATTTTGTTTCGGCCATAGGTGGATTAGCAGGCATTGCCCTGGCCACTGTACTGGCCAGTTCCTCGCCCCTGCTTATTGAAATAAAACTTGGCCTGGCCGTGACCTTTGCTGCCGCATTAATGCAAATTTTTGACGCTGACCATCCGCCGGCAGCAGCCACAGCTGCAATTCCAGCCATTTTACCTCAGCCAGTCACCGCATGGCTTTTTCCCCTGCACATGGCATGGGGCGGTATGCTTGTCGTGATATTTACCTTTGTGTGGAATCGCGTGTGGTTTGAGTATCCTGTGCCTAAACTTGACTGCTCCACGCGGTGGTGTGGCCTGTATCTTCAGCGCAACGAAGCACTGGCTTTACTTGCAAGCCTGATTGGCACTCTGTTTATGGCCCTTAAACCCATAAGTAATATTTTATATGCTTTTGGTCTGCTCTGGTTGTTTGCGGGAACGCTGGCTCTTATGTGGCAGCATTTTTTCAGCAGAAGCAGAATAAAAAATGAGCCAATTGAAAAAATATGTAACATCTAAGGAAGCACTGATAAAACAAAACACCTCATTGCGAGGCGGCATGTCCATGCTTCAATTCTGATCAATTCAGGCCGAAGTCTCCACCACCTGCCCTACCTTTTCAGTTGCCTCGCGCAACGTACCCTGAGTCAGATGCGCATAGCGTTGCGTGGTCGAGAGCTGCAAATGCCCCAGAAATTTCTGCACCTGGTGGGTCTGGTGAAGGTGGAAAATGAGAATAAACTACCGGAAATCTAAGGAGAAGCTTTGCTATCACCAGGCAGCACCTGGTGGGTATAGTGAAGGTGAAGGCGCAGCTGGTGGGTGATACGCTTTTTGCTGTGTATAAAATTCAGCATGTTACAAGCACGCAGTAAAGAGCACACCATGCCAGGTGGGTGGCCTGAT
>JAAYGZ010000362.1 GCA_012727515.1 Desulfovibrionales bacterium | reverse complement strand
GTTGTGCTCATCTTTACGCGAAGCCCATCAATGGATAGGGGGACACTGCATTTTATCAGTGCTGCGGAGACACCTTGATGCCTGCTTATCCAGAATTTTCAGATCTTGTGGATGCCCATTGCCATCTTCAGGATGGATTTTTACGCACAGCCTTGCCTGCTGCCTTGGCCAGGGCCAGGGCTGCCGGAGTGCGGCTCATGTGCTGTAATGGCACTCATGAAAGGGACTGGCCCTATGTGTTGGGGCTTGGACTATCCAATGCGGATATTTGCGTGTCCCTGGGCCTGCACCCCTGGTATGTGGATTTTCGCTCCACAGACTGGCTGGTGCGTTTGGAATCCCTGGTGGCAGCCCATCCTGTGGGCATTGGAGAAATCGGCCTGGATAACGCCCTTGACCAGCGCAATGACCAGGTCCAGGAAGATGTTTTTCTGGCTCAGATGGACCTGGCAGCGCGGTATGACCGCCCGGTAACAGTGCATTGCCGAAAGGCCTTTGGGCGCCTGGCAGATCTGGTGCGTTCCATGTCGCCCCGGCCTCGGCGCATGATGCTCCACGCCTATGCTGGTTCCCATGAGATGGTGCCCGTGTTTGAAAAGCTGGGCTTTCACATCTCCATCTGCGCGTCCATTACCAGGCCCGCCAATGCCAAAGCTCGGCTGGCCTGCCAGCGGGTGGCTCCTGAACGCCTGCTTGTTGAGTCGGACAGTCCGGCCATTGCTCCGCTGGGCATTGATTTTGAACGCAATGAACCCGCATATCTGCCGTATGTTGTGCGTGAACTCGCAACCTTGCGTAGCGAAGAGCCTGCTGGCCTGGCCCTGCGTTGCGCGACCAATGCGCGGTTATTTTTTGCTGGATGTGGCAGGGGGAATTTCTGATGCGTTTTGCTCGTACAGTGCAGCTTCTTGGTGCAGACAGTTTTTCCTGTTTGCAGAGATCGTGTGTGGCTGTCTTTGGTATTGGTGCTGTTGGGTCGTATGCTCTTGAGGCCCTGGCCAGGGCTGGCATTGGGCGGCTTGTGCTTTATGATCACGATGTGGTGAGCGCGTCCAATATCAACCGGCAACTTCTGGCCCTGGATTCAACCCTGGGACAGCCCAAAATCCTGGTGGCCAGAGAGCGGATTTATGATATCAACCCAGAGTGTCAGGTTGTCACGCACCCTGTTTTTGTCAACCAGGATACGCTCGGCAGTGTGTCGTGGTCTGAGTTTGATGTTGTTGTGGACGCCATTGACGGGGTCAATGCCAAGGTAAATCTTATTGTAGCGGCTCATGCTGCCCAGGTGCCCATTGTTTCCAGCATGGGAGCAGCCTCAAAAATGGACCCATCGTGCGTTCAGGTCGCTGATCTGTCCCGGACCGAGGTCTGCCCTTTGGCGCAGATCATGCGCAAGCGGCTGCGACGTCGAGGCATTCACAGTGGTGTGCGCTGTGTGTTTTCCACAGAACAGGCCCGCGCAACCATTCCTTCTGGTGTGGATGAAGGGCCAGAGCATGGCTCTGGCGGGCGTCCACGAGTTCCGCTTGGTTCACTGTCCTACTTAACAGGCATTTTTGGCCTGTTTATCGCC
>JAAYGZ010000361.1 GCA_012727515.1 Desulfovibrionales bacterium | reverse complement strand
CAACCGTTCCTATCGCCCGGCCATACCCCTGCCCAAGGCCATGGAGATGATCCGCGAGTCTGCCGGAACGCATCTTTGCCCGTCCTGCGTGGATGTTTTTGAACATATTATAAAGGATCATCCCAACCTGGCAGCTTTTGAAGCATCGCATGGATACAGTGCACCCCAAGCCCTTTGTGAGGAGTAGTTTTATGTTTTTTGACAACATCCGCATGAAGCCCAAATTGCTCTTTCTCTTTATCATGACCGGTATTGCGCCGTTAGCCATAGTTGCCACCATTGGCGCGTACTCTGCGTCCAAGGCTCTGGTATCCCAGGCCTTTGAGCAACTGCACACCATTCAGAGCATCAAACGCGACAAGCTGCAGACAGTGCTTGAGGAACGAGCCAATAATATGAAGCTGCTGGCCAGCAGCCGGGATGTTCAAAAATTTTTAGATGACCTGCGCATCTATGCCCGCAGCATCTCAGATGTTCAGCACTCGTCATTTTCATTCAGCAATCCGGAATATCAGCGCATTCACCTGCGCTACGATGCCCAGCTCACACGTTTTATGCAGGCCAACAGCTTTCAGAATATCTATGTGCTTAACCGTGAAGATGGCCGGGTACTCTACGCGGCCCATGCAGAAGATGACCTTGGCACCAGTCTGGCCACAGGGCCGTACCAGGACAGCGCCCTGGGGCGCACCTGGTTCAGAGTGACCAAAACAGAAAGCCTGGTCTTTGAGGATTTTGAACCCTATGAGCCCAGCCACTCCCAGCAGGCGGCCTTTCTTGGATACCCCATTCGCGACATCAATGGCATGGTTGCCGGTGTGCTGGCTGTGAAGCTGTCCACTTCGTTTATTACCCAGGTCATGCCCTCGCGCCAGGGCCTGGGTGAAACAGGCGAATCGTATTTACTGCGCTATTACGAGCATCTGAAGCGCTTTCAATTGCGCAGTGATCTGCAGACTCAGGGCCAGGGCCGCTATGTTATCGGCTACACGCTTGAACGCACCCCGGCCTACTGGCATGTTGCCCTGGACAAAGGCTTTGATGGCGGCAGTGGCGAATACTCTGACAGTTCTGGCCAGCCCAGTCTGGTGGCCTACAATGCCCTGGATATCTTTGGTACGACCTGGATACTTGTTTCAAAAATAAGAAAGTCTGAAGTACTCAAACCCATTACCAATTTTTTTCTGGTCATCTCTGTGACCGGAATCATTTTAATCATCCTGATCACCCCAGGAGCATATGGCGTGGCCAGACGCATTTCCCGGCCCCTGGAGCACGGGGTGCGTTTTGCCGAGGCTATTTCTGCCGGTGATCTGACAGCACGGCTGGAGCTGAACCAGAAAGATGAACTGGGTATGCTGGCCAAAGCCCTTAACCGCATGGCCCGCAAGCTGCGCGATATTAACTGGCTGAGTCAGGGCAGAACAGGCCTTGATGATGCCTTGCGCGGCGAGCACGAACCCCAGGAACTGGCCCGTATTTTTATTGAATTTCTGACCAAGTATATCCAGGCCCAGGTAGGGCTGATCTATACGCTCAAAGACGAAGAGCTGGTGCTCATGGCCTCCTATGCCTATACCAGCAGGCAGGGTAATATGAACCGGCTCCGCGTGGGCCAGGGGCTGGTTGGCCAGGCGGCCCTGGAAAAAAAAGTGCTGACCTTTCACCTGCCCGCAGAGCATGTTCCCACCTATCATTTTGGCCTGGCTGAAAAAATTCCCCCGTATTTTATTGCAGCGCCCCTGTGCTTTAAAGAGCAGGTCCAGGGCGTTTTTCTCATTGGCTCTGAAACAGCGTTTACCCCTATCCAGTGTGAACTCATTGAGCAGGTTGCGCCCAATGTGGCCATTTTATTCGACACAGCCACATCTCAGGGCGTTATTGCCGGTCTTTTGCGCCAGGCCCAGGAACAGCAGGAGCAGTTACGCCTGGCCAATGATGATTTGGAAGCACAAACAGCAATGCTTAAGGACTCCCAGGCCGAGCTTCAGGCCCAGCAGGAAGAATTACAAGTCACCAATGAAGAACTGGCTGAACAGACCAATGCCCTGAAAGCCAGTGAAGCCCAGCTTCAGGAACAACAGGCTGAGTTGCAGTTTGCCAATGACAAATTGGGAGAGCGGGCCATGGAGCTGGAAGAACAGAAAGCAGCCATCCGCGCTAAAAACAAAGATCTGTTGCGCATCCAGCGCGAACTCAAGCAAAAAGCGGAAGAACTGGAAGTGGCCAGCAAGTACAAGTCTGAATTTCTGGCCAATATGTCCCATGAACTGCGCACCCCGCTTAATTCTATCCTTATTTTGTCCCAGCTTTTGGCCAACAACAAAACAGAGAACCTTAACCAGAAGCAGGTGGAGTCAGCCAAGGCCATTCATTCTTCTGGATCTGATCTGCTCAAGCTGATCAATGAAATTCTGGATCTGTCCAAAGTGGAAGCCGGACGCATTGAACTGCATATTGAACAGCTGACCTTTGCCTCCATGACTGCTGATTTACGACGCATTTTTTCAAGTATTGCTGCGGAAAAAAACCTGGAGTTTCGCATTCATGAGGACCCGTCCCTGCCCGCGCACATGCTCACAGATGGACACCGGGTGCAGCAGATTTTGCGCAACCTCATTTCCAATGCCATTAAATTTACCGAAACAGGCGCTGTGACCCTGAGCCTGTCCCGGCCCGGTCCTGAGACAAATCTGGCCGCCAGTGGTCTGGACCCGGCCTGCGCCATTGCCCTGGCTGTTACTGATCAGGGCATTGGCATTGCGCCGGAAAAACAGGCCACTGTTTTTGAAGCCTTTCGCCAGGCTGATGGCAGTACAAGCCGCAAATATGGGGGCACTGGCCTCGGCCTGGCTATCTCACGCGAACTGGCCAAGTTGCTGGGCGGAGAAATTCAACTCACAAGCACTGTTGGCCAGGGTTCCACTTTTACTCTGTTTTTGCCAGAGGCCCATGCTGCTGCCCCTGCTGTGTTGCCGGAAACAAAGCCAGAAGCGCAGCCCTCTGCTGACCCGGAGCACATTGTCAGTGCTGAATCCAGGCCACCAGAGCAGGCACCAGCGCCCTATGTGCAGGATGACCGCCAGCGCATTCGCCCGGAAGATCTGTCTTTGCTGGTTATTGAAGATGACCCGCTTTTTGCAACAATTCTGCGCGACCAGGGCCGCGAGATTGGCTTTAAAATACTTACGGCAGCAGATGGGGAAACAGGGCTGCATTTTGCCGACTACTATGCGCCAAGCGCCATTATTTTGGACCTGGAACTGCCCAGCATGAATGGCTGGACTGTTATGGAGCGCCTCAAACTTGATCCGCGCACCAGGCATATTCCGGTCTATTTTATTTCAGCTGCTGACAGCAGTCTGGAAGCCATGCGCCTGGGCGCTCTGGGCTTTGCCACCAAGCCGGTGGATGTGGAGAGCATCCAGCAGATTTTACACCAGCTTAAAACATTTGTTTTCAAGAAATCAAAGCGCCTGCTGGTGGTGGATGATGATGCGTTACAACGCGAAGCCATCCGCGACCTGATTGGTCAGCAAGACGTGGAAATTGTCTTGGCAGGCAGTGGCCAGGAAGCCCTGGAGCTTCTGCGCCACCAGTCTTTTGACTGCATGATTCTGGATTTGGGCCTGCATGACATGTCTGGCTTTGATGTGCTGCGCACCATCAATGTCAATCCGGCCCTCAGACGTCTGCCCATTGTGGTCTATACGGGCCGGGAACTGACAGAGGACGAAGAAATTCATATTAAGAAATATGCAGAAACCATTATTGTCAAAGGTGTCCGCTCGCCAGAACGCCTGCTGGAGGAAACATCGCTGTACCTGCACCGCGCAGACGCTAACCTGTCCCAAGGCAGGCCGGAAACACACGATCAGGTCCAGGACCGCGATACCAATCTGGCTGGGCGTACCATTTTGCTGGTGGATGATGACATGCGCAATGTCTTTGCCCTGTCTCATGTGCTGGAGGAAAAAGGTGTCCACATTATTGTGGCTCGTGATGGCCAGGAAAGCATTGCCCGCCTTAACAGCACGCCCGGCATTGACTTGGTGCTCATGGACATCATGATGCCAAATATGGACGGCTATGAGGCCATGCGTACTCTGCGCAAAGATCCACAGCACGCGTCCCTGCCCATTATTGCCCTCACGGCCAAAGCCATGAAAGGCGACCGCAATAAATGTATTGAGGCCGGGGCCAATGATTACCTGGCCAAACCCGTGGACGTGGAAAAACTTCTCTCTCTGCTGCGCGTATGGCTGTATCGTCCGTAAAAATATCACCGGAGACGCAGCGTCTGGAGCTGCTTTTGCTGCTGGAAGCCATATACCAGAAATACGGATATGACTTCCGGCAGTATTCCATGGCGCATATCAAGCGCCGCATTGATCATCGCCTGGCCTTATCCGGGCTGCCCTCAATTTCGCACCTGCAACACGCGGTGCTTTATGATCCGGTCATGCTGCTCAATGTGCTCCATGACCTGTCCATCAATGTATCTGAGATGTTTCGTGATCCTGGCTTTTTCCTGGCCTTGCGCCAGGAAGTGCTCCCGCGCCTGTCAACATATCCTTTTTTCAAAATCTGGGTTGCTGGCTGTGCCGCAGGGCAGGAAGCCTATTCCACAGCTATTCTGCTCCATGAAAACGGCCTGTATGACCGGGCCAGGATTCATGCCACGGATTTTAATCCACACAGTCTGGAACAGGCCAGGCAAGGCAATTATCCCCTCACAACCATCAAAGAATATACAATCAATTATCAGAAATCAGGGGGACTCAACTCCTTTGCTGACTACTATACAGCATGTGACCAGCATGGTACCATGCGCCCATTCCTGCAGGAGCAAATGGTCTTTGCAGAGCACAACCTGGTCACAGATGGAGTTTTTGGTGAAATGCAGCTTATTCTGTGCCGCAATGTTTTGATCTATTTTAATAAAGAGTTACAGAATCGTGTGGTTGGCCTGTTTAAGGACAGCCTGTGCCCGGGCGGTTTTTTATGTCTGGGCGCCAAAGAAAGTCTGAAGTTTTCCGTTCACGCTGATGCGTTTGAAGTAGTGCAGGAAAAAGAACGCATATATCGCAAAAAAAGGATCACCCAGGCATGAAGCACGGCCCTTTTCAGGCCATAGTCATGGGCGCATCTGCAGGCGGACTGGAAGTGCTGCGCACCATCTTGCAGGGTTTGCCCGCAACCCTGCCCGTGCCCATTCTTATTGTGCAGCATATTTCCCCTGATTCAGACTCATATCTGCCAACTCTTTTAGGCAAGCACACTGAACTCAGAGTCAAGGAAGCTGAAGACAAGGAAACACTTTCCGCAGGCGTGGTCTATGTGGCCCCACCCAACTATCACCTGCTTGTTGAAGCGGATCAGAGTCTGGCCCTGTGTGCTGGCAGCAAGGTAAATTTTTCACGCCCAGCCATTGACGTTCTCTTTGAATCTGCGGCAGAGGTGTTTGTCTCTGGTTTGGTTGGCGTTATTCTTACTGGAGCCAACCATGACGGAGCCAGGGGGCTGGCCAGAATTAAAGCAGTTGGCGGCCTGTGCATTGTCCAGGACCCGCAGTCTGCTCAGGTTTCAGCCATGCCCCTGGCAGCCCTGGCTGCAAGTATTGTGGATTATGTGCGCCCTGCAGAAAAAATTGCCCCGCTCCTTAACCATTTACTTCTCTGACGTACACATGAAGCATCAGCTCAATATTCTTATTGTTGACGACCGCCCGGAAAACCTGCTCACTCTGGAACATCTTCTTGATGGGGAAGAACTCAACGTGGTGCGTGCTGCGTCTGGTCAGGAGGCATTAAGCAAACTCTTTGACTATGAATTTGCCCTGATCCTTATGGATGTACAAATGCCTGAAATGGACGGCTTTGAAACCGCAGAACTCATGCGCGGCCATACCCGCACCCGCCATATTCCCATTATTTTTGTCACGGCCAATCACACAGAGCGCCAACATATCTTCAGGGGCTATAATGCCGGGGCAGTGGATTACATGTTCAAGCCTTTGGACCCGCATATGTTACTCAGCAAGGTCCATGTTTTTCTGGAAATTTATCGTCAGCGCATTGCTCTGCAGGAAAAAACCCGCGAGCTGGATCAGAAAATTTTTCAGCTCCAGACCCTGCAGGCAGAACTGGAAGAAAAAAATCGCCAACTCCAGCTTTTGTCTTCACTTGATGGCTTAACCTGCATCCCCAATCGCCGTCAGTTTGATGAAACGCTGAGCCAGGAATGGACGCGCCTGTCTCGTGCACAGCTTCCCCTGGCCCTGGTTATTCTGGATGTGGATCATTTCAAGCGCTATAATGACCATTATGGCCATTTTTCCGGAGATGGGTGTCTTAAGCTGGTGGCCCAGACATTAGAGGATCTGCTCAAGCGGCCAGCCGATCTGGTGGCCCGCTATGGCGGAGAAGAATTTGCGGCAATCCTTCCGGGCACAAATCAGGAAGGAGCAGAGCATTTGGCCGAGGCCATGCGCAAGGCCATTGTGGAGCTTGCAATAGAACATGCGGCCTCGCCTGTTTTGCCCGTGATCAGTATCAGTCTGGGGGTCAGCGCAGTGGTTCCCAGCCCTGGCTGTACGCCCGGCGATCTGATCCAGGCCGCAGACAAAGCCTTGTATGAGGCCAAACTGAGCGGACGCAATCGCTGGGTCAGCCGTCAATGCCTGCCAGATACCTGTATTCCGGCCCTGAACTGACCCAGCCGCATGCCTTCAGGCCCTGAGTACGTCCTTCAGGGCGTAAAACACGTCCTCCTACTCCACATCCCACTGCATACCAGCAGCCGTGTCCTGCAGAGTAACTCCCATGGCAAGAAGTTCGTCGCGGATAGCGTCAGAACGAGTAAAGTCTTTGGCCTTGCGCGCTTCCTGACGTTCCTGCAAACGCTCCGCAATGAGCGCAGTATCAATCTGTTTGCGCACCACGCGACTTTCTTTCAACCGGGTCAAAAACTCTGCACTGGGCATGAGGAAAATTCCCAGCACTTCGCCCCAGCGCTCAAAAAGTTTCAGGGCATGTCTGATCAGATCGCGGCCAGCTTCGGATTTTTTTAATACCTTATCTTCTAAAATGCGGTTCACAATCTTCATCAGCACAAACACATGGCCCAAAGCAGCAGCGGTATTTAAATCATCTGCCATGGCCTCATCCCATTTTGCTTCCAGGGCTGTGGATTCGACAATAATTTCCGCTGGCAGGGCCGCGGCTGTCCATGTGGTTCCAGCCACATGCGCCTCTGCTGCGGCCTTGGTCAGGTAAATCCGCTTTAAGGCGCGTTCAGACTCGTCCAGGGCGTCAGCAGTATAATCAAGGGGACTGCGATAATGCTTGGAAATAAGAAAAAAGCGCAGCACTTCAGGCAGATAATTGGCCAGAATATCCCGAATAGTTACAAAATTATTCAGCGATTTGGACATTTTTTCAGAATTGATCTGCACAAATCCATTATGCACCCAGTAGCGCACAAATTTCCCGCCTGTGGCAGCCTCGGTTTGGGCCAGCTCATTTTCGTGATGCGGAAAAGACAGATCCTGGCCTCCCCCATGAATATCAAAGGGCAGCGGCAGATAGCGCTCGCTCATGGCCGAACACTCAATATGCCAGCCAGGCCGCCCAGGCCCCCACGGACTTGGCCAGGATGGTTCACCGGGCTTGGCTCCTTTCCACAAGGCAAAATCCAGGGGATCTTCTTTTTCTTCGCCAGGCTCAATGCGTGCCCCGGACACAAGATCTTCAATATTGCGCCCGGACAAGCGGCCATAGCCGTCATAAGAGCGGACACGGAAATACACATCACCTGAGGGCGTGGCATAGGCGTGATCCTTGGCAATGAGTGTTTCACACAAGGTGATCATTTCAGGAATATGCTCTGTTGCCTTGGGTTCAATGTCAGCCCGCAAAATACCCAGGCGGTCCATATCTTCGTAAAAGGCCCCAATGTATGTCTCGGCAATGGTGGTCCAGTCACTGCCTTCACGGTTTGCGCGATTGATGATTTTATCATCCACGTCCGTGAAATTGCGCACAAAAGTTACGTCCAGGCCAGTATAGCGCAGGTAGCGCACCAGCACATCAAAAACCACAGCTGAACGGGCATGACCAATGTGGCAATAATCATAGGCCGTGATTCCACACACATACATGGAAACCTTGCCTGGGTTCAGGGGGACAAATTCTTCTTTTTTTCTGGTCAGTGTATTATAAATCTGCATGGTTATTCCTTAGATTTTAATGTCAGGGGTGCGTGCAGGCGTTGTCTGAGCCATGCCACAGGCAGCAAAGTCATAAGGGCTGTGAGTTCTGGCCCGGCCTGGATTCCGGTCAGGGCCAGGCGGATGGGATGATACAAGGCCCGGCCTTTTGTTGCCGTGGCCGTGGCGACCTGGCGAAAAACCTGCCCTGCCTCATCCGCACTCAGGCGCTGCGCGTGGTCATAGTGGGCCAGGGCCGTGTCCAGAGCCTGCAACACTGTCTGGCAGTCCAGCAACTCGTGCAGCACTGTAGGCGTGTAGGCAATTTCTGGCTGGGTAAAAAATTTAAGCTGGCCACAAAGCTCGCCTGAGGTGCTCGCATTTTCGCGGAGCTGAACAACCACTTCTTCTTGCCAGGCCGCGTCCAGCCCATGCCAGGGGTCAGAAGCAGACACAAGCTCGCACAGCCGCTGACACACATCCTGCGCTCTGGCTGCACGAAAATAGCGGGTGCTCAGGTGCTCAAGTTCGTCCAGACTCATGACCGCACTGCCCCGTCCCAGGGCAGCAGGAGCAAAATCCCGGGCCATGTCATCCAGATTTTCGTATAGTTTTTTGGTTGGCAAGGCTCCGGAAAGAGAGGCCAGATAATGTACCACTGCCAGAGGCTCCAGGCCACGCTGCATACAGTCGGGATTACCGAGTGCGCCACTGCGCTTGGAGAGTTTTTTTCCTTCCCGGTCCAGCACCAGGCCGTGATGGGCAAAACTTGGCACAGCAGCGCCCAGGGCTTCGT
>JAAYGZ010000360.1 GCA_012727515.1 Desulfovibrionales bacterium | reverse complement strand
GCCGCACCTTGTTTGGCGATAAAAACACCAAAAATGTGGTCCTGGAAAAGAGCTACAAGGAATATATGGAAGGCTTTACCGATGTGCTCACCGGTGAGGCACGGCGTGGTTTTGTGGATGTGGTCAGGGAATTGGAGCAGAGCTTTCCTGACCCGGCAGCCATTGAAAAAGAGTCTGATAAAAAAGCCTTTGTGAAACTGTTTGGCGAGTATTTACGCATTGAAAACGTGCTGCAAAACTATGATGAATTTGCCAGCCTCAGGGCCTTGCAAAATATCAACATGAATGACCCGGCAGCGGTGGAAGAGTTCAAGGCCAGACATTATTTAGGGGATATAGACCTGGCTGCACTGCAAGCAGTCAACATGCCGTCTGAACGGAAGATTCAGGACTACCGCTCAACCTATAACGATGTGCGCGAGTGGCTGCGCCGGAAAAAAGTATCTGACGACAAAGAAAAATTAACCGTTGATTGGGATGATGTGGTCTTTGAAGTGGACCTGTTAAAGTCCCAAGAAATCAATCTGGACTACATTTTAGAACTGATTTTTGAAAACAACAAGAAGACCAGCAACAAAGTTGCGCTGGTTGAGGACGTGCGCCGGGTGATTCGCACCAGCCTGGGTAACCGCGCCAAAGAGAGCTTGCTGGTTGATTTTATCAACCTGACTGATCTGGATAGCATTACGGACAAGCCAGGTATTATTGAAGCATTTTTCACCTTTGCCCAGTCAGAACAAAAGCGTGAGGCCCAGGAGCTTATCCGCACTGAACACCTCAATGAAGACGCGGCCAGGCGCTATATTAGCGCCTCCCTTAAAAAAGAATTTGCCAGCGAAAATGGCACGGAACTCAATGCCATTTTGCCCAAGATGAGCCCCTTAAACCCGCAATACCTGATTAAAAAACAGAGTGTTTTTCAAAAGTTATCTGCTTTTATTGATAAATTCAAAGGGGTGGGAGGAAGCCTTGGGTAATGCTGAACAGCGTATTTCTGCCATAGCCCTGTGATCCTGCACGCATGACTCCCCACAAATCCAGACCCGCGTGTAGCCTGCCCAGGCCATAGCACGGGCAATACCCGGTCTGCGCAAAAGAACTTTGATACGTACCAGCCTACCCCAGCGTACACGGCCAAAATTCTCCATTTTCAATTCCCAAGCCTGTTCTGTCGTACATATCCAAAACACTTGACGAGTGTCGTTGAAAAGCCCAATGGGTGAAGCCTGTCATCTCGCCCTGTGAGGTACGCTGTTTGTCACCCATTTTTGCATACGTGTGGCCAGGAGAACTACGCACAATGAAAAACATCGCGTTCCACCCCAGAATGCTGAAAAAACTTCTTTGCATATTTTTTATCTTGGGCTCTGTTGTCTCTGCCCAGGCTGCTGAAAAATTTGGCCTGGAGCAGGTCACAGCTTTGGCCAGCGACCTGGCTGCCAAGCCTTTTGACGGCAGCGCAGGCCAGGTTCCACAGGTATTAAAAACCCTTAGCTATGATGACTGGCGAGACATCCGTTATATGCCGGAAAAAAGTATCTGGCGTGATGAAAAACTGCCCTTTGAGCTGCAATGCTTTCATCCGGGCCTGGTCTATGACCGCACAGTGTCCATCAATCTTGTGGAGTCCGGCGCAATCACACACCTGCCTTTTGATTCCTCAGCCTTTCAGTATGGCCGTAACACCTTTGCCGAACAGATAGCCACAGACATTGGCTACGCTGGCTTTCGTGTGCATTCGGCCATTAATAAAAAAAGCTATCTGGATGAATTTCTGGTTTTTTTAGGGGCCAGTTATTTTCGCGCCGTGCCCAAGGGCCAGGTGTATGGTTTGTCAGCGCGGGGTCTGGCCATTGATACGGCTGAAGCCAGCGGTGAAGAATTTCCTTTTTTCAAAGAATTCTGGATAGTAAAGCCTGGGAAAAAAGATAAAAGCATCACGTTGTATGCGCTGCTGGATTCCCGCAGAGCCACCGGAGCGTTCAGATTTGTGGCCACGCCTGGCGCAGAAACCGTGGTGGATGTGCAGTCAGTGCTTTTTTTCCGTGAACCTGTGAAAAAAATCGGCATTGCCCCGCTGACCAGTATGTTTATTTTTGGCGAAAACTCCAG
>JAAYGZ010000359.1 GCA_012727515.1 Desulfovibrionales bacterium | reverse complement strand
CAGTAATACCAACCAGAACGCAGGTAATCAGAATCAAAATTCCAAAACCAATGCCAATCTTCAGACCCAGTTTCAGATTTTTCACGTTCCCTCCTCATGTTAAAGTTGAAATATCTATTCATTTCACGACGTTTTCCACTTATACCAATACACAGCCACGGCACCAAATGTTCTTGTAGTATTGGCAAACATCACAACTCGCTGCTTCCTTGCAATCGCTCGTAATGATGAAGACTATGTCGTGTTCAGCCCTGAATCCACGCCACTGGGCAAGGATATTGCCTCTGAAAGCGCAACAGGAATGCTGACGCAAATGCTTGTTCCTTCATCAGGGCGTGAGTCAAAAGAGAGAACGCCGTTCATAAGCGTGACCAGACGACGCACAATGGACAGCCCCAGCCCGGCCCCTTGGTGCGTGCGAACGTAGGAACCCTCTGCCTGAGTAAAAGGATCAAAAATTTCATGGACTTTTTCATCAGGAATACCAGGGCCGGTATCAGAAACGCAGATCAGCAGACGTTGCTTTTTATACCAGTCACCTGCAAGCAGACTTACGTCAGCACAGACATGGCCGTGCCTGGTAAATTTAAGAGCATTGCCCACAAGATTAAAAAGAATCTGGCGCAAGCGCGTTTCATCGGCCACCACACGTATGGGCTGCTCAGGATACATGCGGATAGTAAGGCTCAGGTTCTTTTCACGCGCTGTAACAGCAAAAAGTTCGGCAATTCCCTCTTTGAAATCTGTAAAGACAAATTCTGAGGTATGGATACTGAGCTTTCCTGCCTCAATACGAGAAATATCCAGAATATCAGAAAGAAGCCGCGTGAGCCTGTTCGCTGATCTCAAATCCAGTTCAACATATTGTGTCTGGTCTGTGCTGAGATGTGTCGTTTCAAGAACCTGCAACATACCCACAATGCCATTTAAGGGAGTACGTATTTCATGGCTCATATTGGCCAGAAACTCGCTTTTGGCCCTGTTTGCAGCCTGGCTTTGCTCTGCCAGTTCCTGAACCCGGAGCATGGATTTTTCAAGCTGGTTGGTGATTTTTTTCAGCTCAGTCACATCGTGGATAATAATGGCGATGTGTCCGGGCTGGGGAGCGTACAGGGTGCTTGTGAAATAGCGGTCAGTTATCCGGGTAAAACTTGTGAACTGATGTGCTTCTCCTGTCCGCGCCAGATCGTGGAGCCGGTCAATCCAGACCAGGAGTTCTGACTCTGGCAATACCTCGCGCACTGTACGACCAAGAAAACTTTGCGCAGGTGTGCCAAACAAGTATCCCGCCGCAGGATTGGCTTGTACAATTTTGTAATCAACAGGGTTTCCAGCAGCATCGGCCATAATTTCAAGGAGGATAAATCCAGCAGCCATGCTCATGAAAAGCTGTTCATAATTCTGCTCAAGCTGATAGCTCTCAATGGCGTTCCACACCCCATCAATGAGCAATTGCACATACAACACATCATTGTGGGTATAATCTGTGTTTTTATTGGCCACGCCCACAATGCCCACAATGGAACTGTCCCGGAAAACGGGTATGCCCAGGTACCGGGTAAGCGGAACATGACCCTGAGGACACCCTTTGGCCCAAGGATGCTTCAGGCTATAAGAATTAACCACAAGGGGTTTGCGCTGGCGGATAGTCTCGCCCCATAGTCCACTGTGACGTAAGGGTTTGCGACGCGGAGGATTTGCCACCTGGCGCTGAGGCATGGCGCTTTCGGACCAGGAACTGAGAGTGAGTTCCTGGGTATCTTCTTTGTAATGATAAAGATGCCCAATGGCGCTGCCTGTAAGGGAAATGGCTTCATCCAGTGCTCATT
>JAAYGZ010000358.1 GCA_012727515.1 Desulfovibrionales bacterium | reverse complement strand
TTATTTCCCAGGCCAACCTCTCCTTATCCATTATTGATGTGGACTGCTTTGCCCTGTGCAATAGCTTTGAATTTAATTATCCGGAATTTTATGATCAGCCGGTCTATCTCCTGGACATTGGCGGCGAACAAAGTGTTTTCTGCATTTATGATCATGGGCAGCCTATGTTTATGCGTGAAGTTCCTTTTGGGGGCCGACTTGTTACCGAGATCATTGCTAAAATCTGTGGACTCAGCCACGTAGATGCAGAGCGCTTAAAACTGAACGGCCCCACAGAAACAATACAGCCTCTTGTGCCCCAGATCACTGATGAAATTTCTGCAAAACTTGTATCATGGTGCGAAGAACTGCACCGTTTAATTGGCTTTTACCAGGCGTCATCCAGCACAGCCAGGCCGGCACAACATATGTTTATTTCTGGTGGCGGAGCCATGTCAGCCAATTTATGCGCCATTTTTCAAAAAGAACTGCGCATTAATGTACAATTTCACAACCCTTTTCGACGTGCAAACATCAGCGATACACAGTTTGACCTGGACTATCTTCATGCAATCGCTCCGCAAATGGTTGTTCCCTTCGGACTTTCCTTGCGCGGCATTGCCACTGCAGGCCCATCATGATTACCATTAATTTACAGCCCCAACGACAACGCGCCAGGACCATTCATGTTCACACGGATGCAGTGGTCATTGCAGTGGTTCTTTTTCTCCTGACATCCACTCTTGGCGGAGTGCATTGGTATTATTCATCCCAGATCGCTGCCCTGCAAAGTGAGATTACCGCTAAAACACAAATCAAAAACACCCTGCAAGAACGCATAGGCCACATTAATGCCTTGCTCCAGGAAGTGGAAACTCTTCAAGGCAAGGTCAAGATCATTAAAGATGTTCGTATGCGCCAGGGCTTACCTGTTCGCTATATTGATGAATTAGTGGTGCGGATCCCTGCCAACAAACTCTGGGTTGAAACCTTTTCGCTGAACGCAAATGGCTTGATCTCTCTTTCCGGGGTCGCCCTGGACAACCAATCTTTTGCGCACTTTGTAGAAACCCTGCGTGAATCAAAATATGTTGCCCGCGTTGATACGCAGCGGACATCCAGGCACACGATCCAAGGATTAGGGCTGGTCTCTTTCCAATGTTCCGTGACCACCCAGGAGTATTTTGAACAGACCGAGACCAACGGGACAATGAACAATGGATAGCAAAGAACTCTTTACCCAATTCTCGCATCTTTCTGTCCTGCACAAGATACTTGTATATTTTGCAATTATTTTTGTAACATGCGGGGCTTACTGGTATTTTGTTTTAGACGACAATCTGATTCGCATTACAAAAATGGGCACAGAAATTGAGCAGCTCGACAAAGATATTACCATATTTCAAACCCGTCTGGCCAACGCCCATAATATTGAAGAAGAATTAAATCGTGCCAAAAAAGAAATGTATTTTGCAACGACTCTGTTGCCTGAAGACGCCCAGGCCCTGGAAAATTTACTGGCCTCGTTTGAAAAGCTCGGTCGTGATGAAAATGTAGAATTTATTTCCTTTCAGCCCGGAGCAGAACAAAAGCTCGATTTTTATGCCACCCGCGCTGTATCGTTGCAAATCAGCGGTACATTTCACCGTTTAATGACCTATTTTGATCGCTTATCACGCTTGAATCGTTTGGTATCCATTCAAAGTGTCACTTTTGCCCCGGTGTCTGATTTCTCACCCACAGAGAAATATCTGAATGCCAATCTTTCGTTACAGGTATATCGTTCGCTTACTGAAGCTGAAATCAAAGCGCTTGAGGCGCAAAAACAAAAATAATGTTGCCTGCTATGAACTACCTCACCATTGCACTCTGGATATGCCTCTTTGTCTGCGGCCCTGTCCTGGCGGAAAACAGCACAGAACCTGTTGGCAATGACGCTGTTGAGAGTGGCGATGCTCCGGGGGATACTGGTGAATCCACTGCCGATATGACTGCCAATGCGTCTGAGCACAACGCAACATCTGAGCTGCCTGCCTGGATTTTTCCTGCCTATTCACCCTATGTATCCAAAGATAAAATAGATCCCTTTGTTTCTTTTATTAAAGCCCAGGAAGCAGTACCTGGTATTGTCAAAAAAGAACGCAAGCCCCAGACACCCCTGGAAAGTGTGGATATCAATCAACTCAAGCTGATTGGCATTCTGCACCAGTCTTCTGTAGCTTTGGCCATGGTGGAAATGCCTGATGGCAAAGGCTATCTGATTCGGCCAGGCACTCGCGTCGGGCTGTATGATGGTGTGGTCACGGCCATTGAAAATGAACGTCTTGTTATTGAAGAAGAATATGTAGATGTGTTTGGGGAAGCCAAAAAGCGGACTGCGTATTTACGGCTGCGCCAGGAAAAGGAGTAAGATATGGGCATGTGGAAAAATATAGCAATGACAGTATGCTGCCTTTTGTTGATCTGTGCTTGTGGCAAAACAGTTTCTACAGCAAGCGCCCCGTCCGGCACTCTTGAGCCCGTACCCGTGCAGGCATCAGCCAAGCAGATCATGGTCAGTGAGTCTGACGACAAAACCACTGTTGATATTCCTGTCCAGCCTGATGCTCAGGCCTATGCAGACTATACCCCCAAACGGATCAGCATAGCCTTTGTTCCCTCTGTTCATGATTTTTCATTACCCGCTTCAAGCAGCAGCCTTGTGCAGAACATTGACAAAATCATGGATGGAGATCGTGTCAGCGCTGTGGATATACTGCTCAGCGCAGAGGCAAAATTTCTACTCTCCAAGCCAGAGCCAGGTATCAGCCGCGTGCTGCTTGTGCCAGACACTGCCATAGACAAGCCCAAAGCCATGCCAGCAGCTGTCAACGCTGTTTCAGCACTTAACTTTGCGGCCCAGGATGGAAACCTGGTGCTGACTACAATATCGAGCTTTCCCTATGAAATTGTGCCGGAACAGGGTGAAAATTTTAAACTTATCCTTTCCAATACCCAGCTTCAGCCAGGGCTGCTCAAGCGCTACGATGTCTCCAAACTGGGTACATCAGCCACCGCAGTCATTGCCCAGCATGACGCTGCAGGAAACTCGGTACTGCAATTTCCAGGTACAAAAAGCCCTCACCTTTCTGTGCGCCGCACCAATGACCAGACAAGCATTACCATTGCAGCCCTTGCTGCAAACCCAGGGCAACCCGTAAGTGCATCCCCTGCTGGCCCGGAACAGGCCAAACAGGACGACTCTGATCCACAGCTCCAGGAATTAAACACCCTGTTCCCTGGCATGAAGGAAAACTACAGTGGCGAAAAAATTTCCATTGATCTCCAAGATGCTGATGTGGAACATATTTTGCGCCTCATTTCAGAAATCAGTGGCTATAATCTTATTCTTGATGAAGGTGTAACCGGAAAAATATCCTTAAAACTCACTGATATTCCATGGGATCAAGCTCTGGATCTCATTCTTTTACAACGAGGACTCGGCATTGTGCTTAAGGGCAACATCATGCGCATAGCCCCCATTGCCACCCTTAATGCCGAACGCGCCCAGCTTCAGGAAGCCCGCGAAGCCGCAGTACGCGCCAGAGACAGCATGGAAAATCTGGCTCCGCTTAAAACTGAGTATATTCAGATAAACTATAATACTGCTGATGACTTTAAGCCTAAAATTGACTCTATGCTCACGCCACGAGGCAAGTCCACTGCAGATACCCGCACCAATATGCTCATTGTCACTGATACCGAGCAGACCCTAAAACGCATTGAAAGTTTTATTAAAAAACTGGATCGCCCTGAGCGTCAGGTTCTGATTGAGGCCAGACTTGTCTATGCCACCGATGAATTTCAGCGCAGCCTGGGTGTACAATGGGGCACAGACTACAGCACACAGTTTGGCCGCAAAGACTACCAGGGCAATATCGGCTCCACTGGACTTAACATGCTGGATACGGTCAATGGCGTTACTCTGGGCGGGTCTGTAGGCAAGATAATCGGAGAAGACTTGTTTTCCCTGGATGTTTCT
>JAAYGZ010000357.1 GCA_012727515.1 Desulfovibrionales bacterium | reverse complement strand
TTCATGCGCTGCTCATTATTGAGCACCACACGAAAGGTTTTGATATTATGTGTCTCCTGGATCACCTCGACAATGGTGCCCATGTCCGGGAGATAGGGATTGGCGTTCATTCGGAATACTCCTGTGCTGCTTTCACGATCTGCCGGATATCAATTCCGACGGGGCACTGCTTGATGCAGCGGCCACATCCACAACAGGCCATAACGCCCTGGTGCAGGTCCGGATAATAGCTGAACTTGTGGCCAACGCGGTTTTTCAGGCGATGCGCCTTGGTCGAACGCGGGTTGTGTCCACTGCCTTCCAGGGTAAAGGTATGGGACATGCAATTGTCCCAGGTGCGGATGCGCTGGCTGTTTAAGCCCAGGTCATCATCAGTGATGTTAAAACAGTAGCAGGTCGGGCACATATAGGTGCAGGCCCCGCAGGAAATGCACTTGGCTGCCTGGGCCTGCCAGAAGTCCATATCATCAAAGCGGGCCAGAATTGTGGCCGGAGCCGAGGAATAGTCATGGGGCTGGCCCATCATTTCCCTGGCTTTGGCATTTTTGGCGTCAGCTTCTTTGCCTTTGTCTCCTGCCTCAGTGAACAGGGAGAGTTTGAGTATGTCCTCTCCGGCCGGAGTCATGGCCCTGGCCACATAGCCATCTCCAACCAGGGTCAGCAGAATATCTGAGCCTGTTGGATCAGCCGGGCCGCTGCCCACGCTGTGGCAAAAACAGGTTGTTTCAGGCCGGTCGCACGCCAGGGTGATAAAAATTGTATTTTCACGACGTTGCAGAAAATACAGATCTTTAATTTTTTCTGTGCCATACACCGGATCAAACATGAGTTTGCCGCGTGCATCACACGGACGGCCTCCGATAACCACATTTTTACCCTGGGGCAGGGTTTCGATAAGTTCTGGTTTTTTTTCCGTTGTATCGCGTTTGACCAGGAACAGGGTCTCGGTCTGCGGAAATGTTCCGGCCTTGGCAGATACTGCGGCCATGCGTGAATGCAGGTCCAGGGTCATACCTGGCTGAAAACGCCGAAACGTCACGGTGCAGCCAGTGGCCACGGGTGCAAGCACGCGGTGGTTGGCAGCCAATTCCTCGGCCAGGCGGGTCAGGTTAGTGGTGGTGATGAATTTTTCCATTACCAGCCTCGCTCGTTAATACGCTCTTCCTCAACCTTAAAGGTCAGAAGGGGCGGTGTCTGCTCCAGATCCGTGCCAGCCTGATGCTCAAACACGTCCTGAACCTGTTTGTTCATAAAGCGCCGCAACAGCATGAGCGGAATGTCCACCGGGCAGGCCCGTTCACATTCGCCGCATTCTGTACAGCGTCCAGCCAGATGAGAGACATGGATCATCTGAAACATGAAGTTTTCTGCCGGTGAATTATCCTGGCTCACCCACAAGGGGTCGCGGCTGGTGGCAATGCAGTAGTCACGGCACACGCACATGGGGCAGGCATTACGACAGGCATAACAGCGAATGCAGCGACTCATGGTTTCCTGCCAGAACGCGAATTTTTCCGCATCGCTTTTGGCCTCAAACTCTTCCTGACAGGCCAGGCTGGTGCTGGATGCTGATTGGCGATTTTCACCAATCAGCACGTCTGAGATCAGCGCATTGGGGTGCTGGCAGGTGCGACATTTATCCGCAAGAATATCGGTCATATTCAGCATGGCGGTCTGGCCGGCCACTGTAATTTTCAGGCCATTGGCGCTGATGTCCACGGCTTCCACAAAACCGGGATCAGCAGGCAATGCAGCTCTGATTTTGCGCTGGCTGACCACACCGTCACAGCACAGGCCGAAAATGACCAGGTCGTCACGCGAGATCAGATTTTCATTAAGCAGTTCAATCACGCTGCGGCTGTCGCAGCCCTTGACCACCACACCGATTTTCTTGCCTTTGTACGCTGTCAGGTAGGTAGCCAGGTTGTGTACGGCCAGGGGGCCTATGATAAGCCTGTCCAGATCTGCCTCTGTGCGGATAAAGAGTGGTGTGGCATGGAGCGGGTCATAGCCCTGCTCCCAGCCGATAACACACTCCAACTCGCCCAGGCGATCTTTAATGGCTGATTTGAGAGTATCCAGTTGGGACATACGATCTCCTTGAATAAACTATCCGTGACAAGGGCAGGTCTGCCCCTGTGCTGCGTGCAATGCCAGGGCGTTCCAATCCATTTCAGAAGCTGGATTAAAGTTCGGGGCCGGGCCAAGCTCATGAATGCGACGGGTAAACTCCGTGACCACATGCTGCCAGCGCTGTCCTTCTGAAGCTGAAACCCAGGTGTATTCAAAGCGCCGGGCATCAAACCCAGTAACAGGCAAAAAGCGTTTTAACAGCTCCAGCCTGCGGCGGGCGTAGAAATTGCCTTCAGCGTAATGACAATCACGAGGATGGCAGCCGGAAACCAGCACACCATCAGCGCCATTGAGCAGGGCGCGGACAATAAACAAGGGGTCAATGCGCCCGGAGCAGGGCACGCGGATAATGCGCAAGTCTGTGGGCTGAGAAAACCGCCCAACTCCTGCCGTGTCCGCGCCGCCGTAGGAGCACCAGTTACATAAAAAGCCAACTATTCGAAGTTCGCGAACATCTTGGGCGGGCATAAGGCGTTTACCTCCGCGAGGATCTGGTTGTCAGTGAAATGTTCAAGCTGAATCGCGCCCTGAGGACAGGTCACGGTACAGATACCGCAGCCCTGGCAGACCGTATCAATAACCTCAGCCTTGGGATTGCCAAAACGATCTTCAATCATCTTGATGGCGCCAAAGGGGCAGGTCTGGACACATTTGCCACAGCCCACACAGCGGCCTGGATTAACCCGTGACACAGCCGGATCAGATTCCAGCTCTTTTTTGGATAACAGGCCCAGCACCTTGGACGCTGCGGCACTGCCCTGGCCCACCGAAGCGGGAATATCCTTGGGGCCCTGGCAGGCTCCGGCCAGAAACACGCCCGCAGTATTGGTTTCCACGGGTTTGAGTTTGGGGTGGCTTTCCACAAAAAAGCCATACTGGTCCGGGGCCACGCGCAGCTTTTCACCAAGCTGCACAGCGCCTCTGGCAGATTCCGCACCCACGGCCAGAACCACCAGATCAGCCGGAACCTCAACCTGTGTGCCGGCCAGGGTGTCTGCGCCGCGCACAATGAGCTTGTCATCCTGAGGATAAATCATGGACACGCGGCCACGCACATATTGTGCGCCGTATTCTTCCATGGCCCGGCGGGTGAACTCATCGTACATTTTGCCAGGTGAACGGATATCCATATAAAAAACAAAGGACTGGGAATCCGGAACATGATCCTTGGTTAAAATGGCCTGCTTGGCCGTGTACATGCAGCAAAACCCGGAGCAATAGGGCCGATTCACAGAGCGGTCGCGGGAACCCACGCACTGGATAAAAACCACATTTTTGGGTTCTTTTCCATCTGATGGGCGTTTGATGTGCCCGCCAGTGGGGCCAGAGGCAGAGAGCAGGCGCTCATACTGCATACTGGTAATAACGTCTTTGTAGCGACCTTCCCCGTATTGCGGATATTTATGCCAATCAAAAAGGTCATAGCCAGTGGCCACAACCACAGCGCCCACGTCCACGGTAACCAGCTCGTCTTTTTGTTCGAAATCAATACACTTGACCGGACAGACTTTGGCGCACACGCCGCATTTGCCCTTGGTCAGCATGATGCAGGACGCAGCATTGATGGCTGCTTTTTTGGGAATGGCCTGGGGAAAGGGAATGTTAATGGATGGGGCCGTGCACAGGCCTTCATTAAATGTGTCCGGATGTTTGCGGCTGGGGCATTTTTCCACGCACAGCCCACAGCCTGTGCATTTGCTCCAGTCCACATAGGTGGCTTTTTTGCGGATGGTGACCTGAAAATTACCCACATAACCGCCCACGCTTTCCACTTCTGAGCAGGTATAGAGCGTGATGTTGGGGTGCTGGGCAATATCAACCATTTTGGGGCCAAGGACGCAGGAGGAACAGTCCACTGTGGGAAAGGTCTTGTCGAGCTTGGCCATTTTTCCGCCAATGCTCTGTTCACGCTCCACAAGGACCACTTCCTGACCACCGTCCGCACAGTCCAGGGCTGCCTGGATTCCAGCCACGCCGCCGCCAATAACAAGCACCCGTTTGACTGTTTCAAAACGCTTGGCAAACAAGGGACGGTTGCGGCGCAGTTTTTCCACGGCCATGCGCACCAGTTCAGCGGCCTTGTTGGTATTGAGGTCTTTTGTTTTGCCGATCCAGGAGACATGCTCGCGGATATTGGCCATTTCAAACATATACCTGTTCAGTCCAGCCCGCTCCACGGCCCGGCGAAAAGTCTGTTCGTGCATGCGCGGAGTACATGAGGCCACCACCACGCCATCGAGATTTTTTTCTTTCACGGCCTGAATAATGGCATCCTGGCCTGGTTCAGAACAGGCATACATGGTGTCAGTGGAAAAAACCACGTCAGGATAGGTCAGGGCCGTGGCCGCAACACTGGGACAATCCACAGTTCCGGCAATATTGCTGCCGCAATGGCAGATAAAAACACCAATTCGCATCGCGTCCTCCCTACCTGGTCTGTGCCGGTTGTTTGATCTTGCCTAAGGCGCGGCGAGGGTCCACGCACAGTTTTTCAAAGCCGAGTTCTGCACGGTCCAGCCCCAGAGCATAGCCCAGTAGCTGGGTATAGTAGAAAATCGGGATTTTGAAATTTTCGTGCAAGGCATCATTGATCTGGCCCTGGCGCAAATCCAGGTTCATCTGACAGAGCGGACAGGCCGTGACAAAACAGTCAGCCCCAAGGCGGCGACCAGCATCAAGCAGTTTGCCCGAGAGTTTGTGTACAATGTCACCTCGCGGAATGCCAAATGACGCACCACAACATTCAACCTTGAGAGGAAATGGCACAACTTCAGCGCCAATGGCAGCCATCAGGTTGTCCATGGCCATGGGGTTTTCATGGTGATCAAACTGCATGAGCGCAGGCGGACGGTTCATGATACAACCATAATAACAGGCGATTTTAATGCCGGTCAGCGGATTGACCACTTTGGATTTAATATACTCAGGGTCAACATGCTCGGCTAAAACCTGGAGCACAGACTGAACATCCACGGTATTGCGGTATGGTGTGTCCAGCAGGGCATTGGCTTTGCTCTGAAAGTCCGGGTCCTTCATTTTATGGGTGGCTGTGCGCAGATTGCTCAGACAGCTTGGACAGGGCGTGGCCACCCTGGTCATGCCCATGGCTTCTACCTGAGCCAGGTTGCGGGCAGATAAGGCCGCAGAAAGTACATGGTTTACTGTGTGGGCAGGGGAAGATCCACAACAGCTCCAGTCTTCCACATCGGTCAGCGCAATATCCAGAGCCTGGCAGATGGCGCGGGTAGAGCGGTCATATTCCGTTGATGTGCCCTGGCCAGAACAGCCTGGATAATAGGCGATGTTATGCATGGGCACCTCCCTTGCGGAATCGCTCAAAAATGCGGGCTACCTGATCGCGTCCCTGAATCCGGTGCGGCTTAAACGGAAGTTTGTTGCGCATGAGTGCTGAGGGCGCCAAATCCACATCAGTAAAAATTCGACCTGATCTGGCCATGTACTCAGTCATCAAACCCAGTTCAAAGGCCCGACCATAACGGGAAACAGAGTTCAAAAAGGAGTCGGCAAAGACTTTTACAGCGCGTTCCGTGGCATAGCCGGCCTCACGCGCCATGTGACGGCAGACATCCATAATCAGGGCAACATCAATGTTGTTCGGACAGCGTGTGGTACAGGACTGACACGAACCACAGAGCCAGATGGAGCGGCTTTTTAAGACCGCATCTTTTTGCCCGGTCTGAATCAGACGCATAATCTGACTGACCGAATAGTCATAGGCAAAGGTGTACGGACATCCGGCCGTACAGTTGCCGCACTGGTAGCAGGTCTTGATGTCCTGATGACTGCGGGCCTGAACCTCGGCGATAAACGCATGGTCAGCGGCGGCAAGATCAAAGATTTGCATAGGCATACCCAACTTGCGGTAAAGAACGGTGGCCGTTCGGTTAGGATGAAATTTGTCCGGTCCTGGGCTTCTGTTTGCTTCATTCTGACACAGCATACTTGGTGCATAATGGCACAGAAGGACACAGGCATGGACGCACAACGCATGAACCTGTGAGAGATAACATCCCCTCTAAGCAGATTCAATGCCATAGTCTCGCTTTCCTGAGCTTGTCCAGTGCATGCCACCATGTTGGCCTTGGATGTGCTGTGCAATAAAGGCTGGATTTCTGCTGCAAGCATGGATAGCGAGACACAAGAAAACACGTACAGGAGCTGAGTATGAACACAGAACCTCACCTGGAGATTCCTGAGAAGCTGGTTCTTGAAGAAGAGAGCGCAGAAGAGCTTGTTTCAGAAGAGGGCATAACTGAGACAGATATTTCCCCGGAATTTGCTGAAAAATTGCTTGTGCGCCTGGAGATCTGTCCAAAATGTCAGTATGAGCGCACTCCTGCTGATGACGGCCTGACCTCTGGTTATGAATGCCCTAAATGCGGAGTTATCTACGCCCTTGCGCTGGAAGAAATTGATCGCCGTAATCGGGGCCTGGAGGCACAGGACATGGCCGAAGCCAAGGAACAGCCTGCGCAGAATAGCCAGCCTGTAGAAGGAATAAGCATGGGCGGGGGTATTTATGTTGTTCGGGATGAAAAACCACGCTGGGTCTATGCGGTTGGAGCCTGTGTGGCCGTAGCGCTTCTTGTATATTTATTATGGTAGCTTGCTGTATTATTTAAGGAAATACTGAATAATTCCGTTATTGCGAGTTTATGCCCTCTGGGGAGAGCGTAGCGACGCGGAAATATAACCCATGTAAATCAAAGATTCTGGATGAGCGCAGCGCTTCCCGCTTTGATTCCTCGCGGTCGCAATGACTTGTTTCGATGTCATCAGCGTTTCCTTACAGTGCGTCATTTATTGTTATATTGTGTGGATGAGGTTGAGATGACAAAGGTTTTTCCCTGGGAATCCTGGAGTAGTGCAGAATGTTTGCGAGAGGAACTGCGGCGCTCTGATACGGGCAGCGCGTCCATGACAGCCCTGCAAAGCAAATGCGGCATTCAGTTTTTACCTGTGGCCAATGTTGTGGAGTGTGCGGAACATATAGAAATTGTTGTTGAGCTTCCAGGCCTGAGCCACGAAGCTGTACTGCTTGAAGCACATGATAGCGAGCTTTTTATCTGTGGAGAACGGATGCTGCGTGAAGACGATGCTGTGACAACCTACCATGCTCTGGAGTGCTCTCATGGCCTGTTTGCGCGTCGCTTTGTTCTGCCGGAAGATTTTGACCCCCAGGCCGCAGTTGCACGTATGAAAGATGGCCTGCTGTGTATCCAGGTGCCACGGCGTACACGTGAGCAGGGCAGAAACCGAAAAATACATATTGCTGGCGAGTAGGACGCGTGATGCTCTGCTCCTTGTGGAGCCAGGCAGGGCAGGCAGATCGGGGTACTAGTGAGGTGTGTACAGCAGGGGCGAGTCACAAACTCACCCCTGTGATTGTACGGGACGCGCGGCCCGCGCGGCCTTGTTCTGCCATGGCCGTCGCCATGAGCACGGTCTGTTGATCCGTATTTCCTCAGGATTTTACTTCGTCCATAGATGGCAGGAGATTGTCCGGTGCCTTGGATTCATAGCGGAATGTATGAC